>CALQKL020000167.1 GCA_943331145.2 Chitinophaga pinensis | reverse complement strand
GTCGTTGGTAGATTGCTTTATTTTCAATCCAACATTATCAATATAAATCGTGTCTTCATAGGCGTTTATCAGGTCTACAAAGTTTATATCCTCTTTATGGTTGTTGTATCTGATTTTATAGAAATTTACCAATAGTTTGTTTACATGTCCTGTATCCATTTTTACATTTTCTTCAAATGAATTGTTTACGGATTTAAAATCTTTTCCCAATGTAACAATCAATCCCGTTAAGGCAACCCAACCGATTATCCAAAGCGAAGCAAATGTGGTACGTAATGCAATGCTATTTCTTTTAATTTTTCCAATTCTGCGAATAGCCCAAGTAAGTATTCCAATAATGGGAACTATAATAAAAAATATTAACGTTCCCCAAGCAAAACCATTTTGCCAGATGCCACTCACCAAAAAATCTTTTAATGGAAACAAACTAAAAGAAGTAACACCAATTACAAACAACACCAAAAACATAGCCAATCCGATGATGGTTAAAATGGTGTACACAAATGCTTTTATAATAAATGCTACTACTTTAATAACACCAGAAATTAATTTTTGTAAAGCACTTCCAGAATCAGATGCAATCATTTTTGTTTTTTCACCAGCAACGGCTGCAGCATCTTTTCCTAAAGATTTAGCGCGTTCTTTTAAATCACTCATTTCTTCATGAATAGACTGTTTTATTGAGTCTACATCGATTTTCTTTCCTTTCATTTCTAATTTTTCTGAGGTGCTTTTGGCTTCAGGAATCACCAACCAAAAGATGATGTAAATGATAAAAGAACTTGGACTTATATTGATAAATAAATGATCCCATCCAAAAATCATAATCAACAAGGGAAGCAGAAAAAGTATGCGAACAATACCAACTTTTATGCCAAAATAATTTGCTAATCCGCTACAAACACCGGCAATCATTTTTTCATCTGTATCGCGGTATAATTTTTTTCTTACAGATCCAATTGATTTTGTAGCCGAACTTGGAACCGCAAACCACAATATCAAATATGGAATCAAACCAAAGCCTACAGAGAAAAACATCAATAAAAATATTACCCTAACCACTACCACATCCATATTAAAATAATTGGCCAAACCACTACAAACACCACCGAAAACTTTATTATTTTCATCTCTAAACAATCGCTTTGATGATTTTGAATTAGTGTTTTCTTTAGTATCTGATTTTGAAGCATCGTTGATCATCGGTTCTGTTTCAAAATCTTCGGGCGTTCCCATATTTTTTATAATAGCTTGAACATCTTTTTCTGTAATACATGTAGCTCCTTTTGTAAGCTGCTCATGAAAAAGTTCTGCAATTCTACCTTCAATATCGTTGATGATTTCTTCTTTACCTTCCTCATTTTCAAAATATATTTGCAAACGTGTTGTATAACTTTTCAGTAAATCGTGCGCTGCTATTTCAATTGGAATTACCCTTCCGTGATAATTGATATTTATAACTTGTTTCATCTTTTTATTATTAAGTTTTGATTGGTAATTATATTTTCTGTTTGGTAATTTTTTCAACAGCGTCCGAAAGTTCGTTCCAGGTTGTGGCCAATTCTGTATAAAAATCATTTCCCTTTTCTGTTAAGCTGAAATATTTTCGTGGAGGACCGCTATTGCTTTCTACCCAACGATAGGTTAACAATTCCGCATTTTTTAAACGGGTTAATAAAGGGTAAAGGGTTCCTTCAAAAATATTGAGGTTCGCCGATTTCATTTTTGCAATAATATCTGATGGATATACTTCTCCCTGTTTAATCACCGATAAAATGCAAAATTCCAAAATGCCCTTACGCATTTGACTGGATGTGTTTTCTATATTCATATGTTATGTAATGATATTTGGTTATTTAAAATTGAAAAAGAACGTGTATCATCTAATTAGAAAACAAAAATAGGGATTTATTTAGTACTATGCAATACAATGTACTATATTTTTTAAGAAAGTTTGAGAGGTTTGGGAAGTTTTTGAGGTTTGAGAGGTTTGTTCAAAAGGTTCAATATGTTCAATGAGTTCAAAAGGTTGGGGAATGTCGTCTGCCGATGTTGGTGTTTTCACCAATCATCAAAGTCCAAAGAAACTGTTTAAATCGCTTCGCTGGTTTAAGGTTTTAATGTGAAAAAATTCTTCCTTTGCGCCCTTGCTCCTTTGCGAGCTTTGCGCGAAACAAAAAAACTTCGTGCCTTCGCGACTTCGTGCCTTAGTGTTAAAAAATAATTCTCGTAGAGAATTTATTCAGGCGTTTTAAGAAGTTGGGAGTATTTTACGAAAAAGCCACTTCATTATTGTTTGTTGTTTGTTGTCTGTAGTTTGTTGTTAGAACGAACGACCAAACTAAGTTCTATCATCTATTATCAAATTTTTTTGGTGTTTGGTGTTGGAACATACTTCAACCATTAAACCAGCGAAGCGATTTAACCATTTTATCAAGTATCCCGTAAACATTTTTTCATTTACTTTTGAACCTTCTTAAACATTCATTATGAAAAACATTTTCCTGATTTTATCTATTATAATTTTTGCAACTTCTTGTGGTAGTAGAAAAGGATTTATGGAAAGGGAAGATTCAGACAAATCTTTACAAGATGCGGTGAAGAAATTAAAGAAAAGTCCGGATGATGAAGATGCCCGTACAGCTATCCCGCAACTTTATAAAATCATTAAGCAAAAACATATCGATAAAATAAATGCTTATCACGCTTATCAACAAATGGGTAAATGGGATGTGCTGATTACGGAATACGAATATTTACAAATGGCTTATGATGCAATCATCAATTCTACAGAAGCATTTAAACTTGTAACACCAGAAAGCTATGCTGTAAATATTTTCACTACAAAAGATTCAGCAGCTTTGGCATTTTATAATTTGGGTAATTTATATCTAGATAAAACGGGTCGTGATAATGCAAAAATAGCATACAACGATTTTTATAAAGCAAACAATTACATTCCCAATTTTAAAGATGCCAATGAAAAAATGAAAATCGCATATAATCATGCAATGATTAATTTGGTCATTAATCCTTTTGATGAAAGCGCTGTATTCAATCAACCTTTTTGGCGTGCTTTTAATTTTAGTATTAGAAATGATTATTTCGAACAAAACTTAATCAATGATCTGTCGAACAACAATTCGGCAGTAAAAATATTTGGTTTTGTAGATTCTAAAAGACTAAATGCTAAAAGCGATTGGACAATTGATTTACGGTTGAAAAAATTAGATTTTCCAAACCCTGAAGTTGTCAATACTTCCAAAAATGTAAGTCGCCAAATTAAAATCGGAACCGATACTTCCGGCAAACCTGTTTATAATACGGTGAATGCAATTATACTTACCAATAGTTCAAAATTTAGTGCACTTGCAGAATTGGAAATGAGCATCAACAATTTAATTGAAAATAAAAATATTTACACCAAAACCTATCGTCAAACTTATGAATGGAGGCAAGATGTGGTAACGTTTAGTGGAGATAAAAGAGCGATTTCAAATTCAGATTGGGACTTAATCAACAATAGTGGCGCAAACGATCCACGTAAAGATGAAATCGTAGAAGAGCTTTTTAAAAAAATATATACACGGGTATTAAATGGGGTGAAACAAGCGATAAATTGGTAAGAGAAAGTCAAAATAAAAAAGTCAAAAGTCAAAAAATGGAAATAAATAATTTTAACTTTTGAATTTTTAATTATCTCCCATTGATTATCGTTCACCTCTACTTCAACAACTGAAACACTATAAAACTACATAAATACGCCAATCCAGTCATGTATGCCAATTGAATCATTGGCCATTTCCAGCTTCGGGTTTCTCTTTTTACTACCGCAATTGTACTCATACACTGCATCGCCAACACATAAAATATGAGCAACGATAAACCTGTTGCGAGCGTATATACTTTACTGCCATCTTCTCTTTTGGCTGCCATCATTTTATCGCGAAGTGTTGTACTGTTTTCATCTGCATCTTCTCCAACACTATATAATGTAGCCATTGTACCAACAAATACTTCTCTTGCTGCAAATGATGTAATAAGTGCAATGCCAATTTTCCAATCGTAGCCTAAAGGAGCTATTACAGGTTCGATGGATTGTCCAAGTATACCCGCAAATGAATGTTGTAAAATCGCTGTTTTTTCTTCTTGAATAATTTGAATCGAATCAGATGGATGTTGCTTCAATTGTAAAGCATATGATTGATGGATAGATTCCATTTTTTTTGCCGGACCGAAATTGCTTAAACACCAAAGCAATAAACTGATTATCATAATTACTTTACCAGCGTCAAAAACAAAAATGCGTGCTTTTTCATACATCGTATAAAACATGTTTTTCCACCTCGGACTTCTATATGTAGGAAGTTCTAAAATAAAAAAACTGCGCTCATTTGATTTGATAAACCATTTCATCACCCAAGCTACAAGCATCGCCATTGCTGTACCAAACACATATAAAGCCATCATGACCAATCCTTGTAAACTAATAAATCCTAAATATATTTTTGATGGAATGACCAACGCTATTAATATCGTGTACACTGGAAGTCTTGCGCTACAGCTCATCAATGGCGTAATCATTATGGTGAGTAAACGTTCTTTTTTATTTTCAATATTTCTTGCGCTCATAATTGCAGGCACGGCACAAGCAAATCCACTAATCATCGGCATTACACTTTTACCATTTAAACCAGATTTGCGCATAATCCTATCCGTTAAAAAACTAATACGCGCCATATAGCCACTATCTTCAAGCAAGGTAATCAAGCCAAATAAAATCATAATCTGCGGTACAAAAATCATGATGCCACTTAAGCCTGCTAAAAATCCATTGATAAACAAATCGCTAAACCATCCACTGGGCAAGATGCTAGAAAACTGTCCGCTTAAAATACTAAATATCCATTCGATAAAATTCATGGGATATTTTGCCATCCAAACTACCGACTGAAACAGAAAAAATAAAACCGTAAGTAAGATAACGTAGCCCCATAAACGATGCAATAAAATAGAATCTAATTTTTCGGTACGTAAAGATTTTTTTAAAGGATCAGATTCTACAACCGTTTGTTGCATCACATGTTTTATACGCGCATAACGTTGCATGATTTCCTCTGCTTGTGTTTTTGTAGCATTGAATTTATTCT
>CALQKL020000166.1 GCA_943331145.2 Chitinophaga pinensis | reverse complement strand
GGATAATATTCCATTTGTGCGTTTTGAGCCAATATTATCGATCTTTCCGCATTACCATACCAATCAAATATTTTTGTTTTTAAGTAAGGCTCTATTTTTTCTCGCTGCCAACTTAATAACGTTTCTGAAGAAGTAAAAGCAACAGGAATGTCTAGCTTTAGACCTTTTTTTTCAAGTTCAACACATAGTTTATGTAAATAACTTGGAAACGCTTCTACCGCAACAGGCTTAAATTTCTGTATCAAATCATAAAACATTTCAATGGTTGATTCATTCACATTAGGACTTGAAACGTACAAAATATTCGCAGGTTTAAAATATTCATGTGTTACAGATTTGCCCAGCATTCCCCTTAAAGAAAGTAATGGTTGTCCAAAATTGAAGCCATGTAGTTTTCTATAATGCCTAATATATGCTTGTTCTTTGGCAATATCAAATGGTGTTCTATATATTTTCAATGGAGTGCCCGTTGTTCCACTCGTCAATCCAATTACTTTTAAAAAATTGAAATTGGTATAAATTTTATCAACCTGACTTTTAATTATGTTTTTGTCGATAATCGGCAATTTATTAATATCAGTAATATCCTTGATGTCATTTATTGATACACCATGACTTTGATACAAGTTTTTATAAAAAGGAGCGTTTTTAATGGCGTGTTTGAAAATAGATAAAAATGAATTATTGTAATGTTGTAGAAGGGCATCATTGCCTAGTTGATACAATTTATTTATGCGATTAATCTCAATTTGAGTAATAAGATTATTCTTGGCAAAATATTTTGTCCATTGATTCATAAGGGGGTAGAGGTAATTTTTAAAAATATCAAAACATTGATATTTTTATCATATCAACAAAAATACTAAAATCTAATTGGATTAAGATTTTAATGTTTTTTTCAAAAAAATCTTAATCTGAGTAAATGGACTAAAGATTTTTCTAAGTCCATCGACTACTATAACGTCATTTGTAATATTTATTGTATGTATGCCAAAATTAAATTTATTGTTTTTTTGCAATTCTAGTTCTGTTACACTTGATTCTTCAAAATTTTCGTCATCCAATTGTATGATTTTTTGCAGAATGATTGACTTACCATAGTAATCAGCACAATTTTGAGTAGGGCGATATATGGTATTATTATCTATGATGAAATTACCTGCAGGCCTTGTTCCAGAAAGAGAAGTTTTAAATGGATTCCCTTTGTGCGCCACATAATCTCCATCCCATTTATTGGAATGATAAATGTATAAATCGCTGTTGCTTTTTAAACCGCGTTTGGTTGCAAATAGCCAATATTTATTGTTGTAATAAAGGATGGTAGAATCTAAAAGCGGTTCATTTTCGATTATGGTTCTTTTATTTTTTAATGATTTTGTTTCAAAATCAAATTCAAAACAATGCAAACCACCTTCTTTACTCGACTCTGGAATAATATACGTTTTGCCCTCATGGATGAAAACGGAAGGGTAAGACAAATGAAATCCTGTATCCAATAAAGGTTTAATAGTTAAGTTTGAAAATTGAGCATTTAAAGTAGCCAATGAAATTGTTCCGTATGTATAACTCGAATAATCTTCGAAAATGATTTCGATGTTCCCATCTGGATTTTTAAACACAAATGGGTCAGCAAAAAAACGCGTATTGTCATTTATGGCCAACCAAGTAAACGATTTTTTAGAAATATTGTTATTGATTATATCTTCAACACTTGCATGTGAAACGCCAATGCTCCATTGTTTAATAAAAAGTTTGTCAATTAGTTTTTTCATTAGTATTATTTAAGCCAAAATGTAAAATTTAAAAAACCTGTTTGACTTGGCATTTAAAAACTTTTGACTTTTTATTTTATTACTTTTTAATTTGTAAATCGCCTATCAAATTTTCGAGATATTTTCAATAGAAAATTGTAAAGTAAAGAATTATAGGAGATACATTTCTCTTTTTCTCCTCCAAAAGCAGCTTTAAAATCGTTAATGCCTATTAAGCTCTTATTCGTTGTGTTTTCGGCATAACCACCAAAGTCGAATTTTTTAAGATTTAAACTTTTAAAATGGATTAAAGATTTAAACAGAAGAAACTTATTAGAAATGCCAATTGTTTTTTTATCTACATCTGAATTTAGTCTTGAACTACTTCCAAGAAACCATCGCACAAAGCCTAAGTCAATGTCGAAAATATATAAATTGGCACTTAAAATCTCTCCATTCAATTTTGAGAAACCTACTATAAAACGATTTTGAGGTAAAGCTTTTTTCATTTGCTCATTCATTTGATAGATTTTCTTATGACCTGCAAACTTGTTATAAAAATCTACAAAAGTAGAAATATCATTATTGAAAATAATTTCAAATGCTATTTTTTCACCTTGATTGATTTCGTTTTTAAGATTGGACTTGAATTTTGATTTTATTTGTTCAATTTCTTGGTTAAGATCTATAGATAAAGTGTATGACAAATCGATATGTAAACCAAGCGGTTTTTTAATTGGCGGATTTTGCACACAGAAATAACGAGTTAGTCCCAAATTTTTTAAAATGGAATTGTTTAATCTAAACCAAGTTTCTGTTAGCTGAAAGCAATAAAAGTTCTTTTTAAACTGAATCATAAAAAATATAGCTTATTTGTATCTACGGTCTAGAAAATTGAAGATTTTTAAAAGCAAAAAATAAATAGGACTTAAATAGCTAACGTTTGTTACTACTTTGCCACCAAATGACATTTTGTATTCAGTAATGCCTTTTAAAGATTGGTTCTCTGTATTTAAAACAATTCCACCAAAATCGAAAGATTTAAAATCAATTTCTTTGAAATGAATGATGGCATTTAATTTCAAAAGTTTATTCGCCATGCCAAGTGTTCGCTTATCAAATTTTTCATCCTCGTTTCGAGAGCCGGATAAAAAAGATCTAACCATTTTGAACTTATTACTAACAAGATAAAAATGTGCAGCTAAAATTTCTCCATCTTTCATGGCATAAGCAATGGAATTGAAATCTTTATACTCCGAAATGAATTTTTTATTAAATTGATAAAGGTGTTTATTGCCAGCAAACGAATTATAGAATTCGATGAATTTTTCAACATCATTATTAAACACACAAGTAATGCCATCAGTTTCTGCTTTTTTTGATTCTTTCAAAACTGATTTACTTACGGAGGACAGAATGATTTCTGTATCCTGTGTAAGATCTGTAACTAAAGTGTGAGAAATTTCTTTAAAACAAAGTGAGTTTTTTATTTGTTCATGGTTTTGAACAAAGCTATATTTTCGGAGTGAAAACAGATTATGAATTCCCTTGTCAAACCGAAACCAGGTGTCGGTTAATTTCCAGAAATAAAACTTTTTTTTGAAACTAATCATGGGCCAAACTATTTTATTTTTCTTCGTTTTATTTGATTGCTTATGAAGCAAATTGGTATTATTAGATTTTAACTTTAAAATCAATGTTTAATCTAAAAACTGAGTATAAAAATCTATTGTTTGTTTTGCAACATTTTTACAATGGAATTTTTCAAATGCTTGTTTACGCGCATTTTCAGAAATTGATTTAATCATTTCATTATTATTATAAAGCTTGCCTAAAATATCTAAAGGCAATTCAATTTTATTCAAATCAAATAGGAAACCAGAAACATTGTTTTCAAACATTTCTGGAATTCCGCCAACATTTGATGCTATAACAACTTTTCCAGCAGCCATAGACTCTGCAATAGCCATTGGTAATGATTCATGTTTTGATGAAACGATTAATATGTCTGATTGCTCAAGTTGTTTTAAAACATAAGATTGATTGACCCAACCATGAAAATGAACATAATTGGTAAGATTTTTTTCTTCAATAAAATTTCTAATTTGTTTTTCATATGCATCATTGCCAAACCCACCTAAAACATCCAAATTATAATACTTCTTTTTTTCAATTAGCTTCGACAATAATTCTAAAGTGAACATTAAATTTTTATTATTGTCGATAACACCTAAATAAAGTAATCTGTTATCAGTTTTGATTTTTTGAGGAATATCAAAAAAAATATTTTTTATTGCGTTGGGTATAATAATACCATTTGTAACTTTTTTTGAATTGAATTTAGACGTTGAAAATCTAGATAAATGAATGATGTTTTTTGGCATTAATAATGGGTTTAACCAACCATTAATCAACCAAGTAATTTTGTCTTTTAATTTCTTTTTTCTTTTGGCTTCTTCTAGCGCAAACCCATGTAGGGTGACCAATGTTTTAGATTTTGGGATAGAAATAGGTTTGATTAAAAAGAATGAATTGCTTTCTTGAAAATGAATTAAATCAGGTTTGAAATCTGCAATTTGTTTTTGCAGGATTTTTTTTCCGTTTTTTAAATAATTAATCAAATGTGATCCGGAATTTCCCTCAGGAACGTAATGAATTGAAATTGAATCAGAGAATGAAACAATTTGTTCTTCTTGTACTTCAGTTGAAAATGAAACTACTCTAATTGAAATGGGAAATTGAGCAAATCCATTTAACAAATTAATTAATGCAGAATGCACACCACCTTTTATGCTATCTATATTTAATGGCAATTGAGGAACAGTTATGATGATTTTATGCATTTTAGGCTTTTTATTTACTTTTCTCTAGCAATTTATTTTGAAAAATATAAAATGAATTGCAATTTCTTACTGATAGTTATCCATTTAATACATTTTGATAAGTGGATAAAATAATATTTCCAAATTCATCAAGCTTTTCTGAGCTGCAGGTTGAAATTACATTTGATTCTAATTTTTTGTAATAATCATGTTCTATAGCAGTAATTATTTTTTTTGCCAAATCACCTGCTTCTGGTTCAGATATCAATCCATTTAATCCGTCTGTTATATATTCTCTAAATGAACCAACATTAGAAGTAATAGCCGTTTTGCCAAATGCAAATGTTGTACTCAGTACACCACTTTGGGTAGCATCTCTATAAGGGCAAACAACAAATGCTGATTTATCAATTAAAGCAGCAACTTCTTCAAGGGATAAATATTTGTTTATAATGGTGATGTTGTTTTTGATTTTTGAAATTAAATTTTCATCAAAATTGAAATCGTAGCTCGTGCTTCCTGCAATTATAAATTGTTGGTTGGGATATTTTTCCAAAACAATGGGGATCGCATTTAAAAGTAAATCAACACCTTTGTATGGCGAGAGTC
>CALQKL020000165.1 GCA_943331145.2 Chitinophaga pinensis | reverse complement strand
GCCAAGCTTTTTTGAAGGATTCAATTCAATAAATACATCGACTAAATTACTGCTGTCTTTTACATCTATCAACTGAATGTTTACTGATTGCCAAACCCCAGATTTTGTAAAATTTAAAATCGTTTGGTTATAATCATTTTGATTAAATACGCTTCCTTTTTTTATTTGTAAATTTTGCTCAATCAATTTCGTTTTGTAAAGCGGAGCGTGATATTTTATATTGAAATTGTACGTTTTGATTTCTTTTAAATTTTTATCATCGAATTGGTCGCCAGGTCTAAAATCACTAAAAATGAAAATGTTGTTGACTTTATAACGACTCATTCTACTGGTATCTAAACTCGGATTTAACGTAAATGTTAATCGAATATTAGATATATCTTTTTTCTGTTGCGCCTCATTTAACAATCTAAGTTGCTCAAATGGATCACTGTTTAATGTTGAAAGCGCCTCTAATGTAGTGTCGCCTAATAATTTCAATTCTGATGCAGTGAATTTGTAATAGCCATTGTTTCTAAAACTATCAACCAGCCTAGAAATCTCAGTGATTACATCGGCTTTAGTTATTGGTTGATTTAATTTTAAATAACTGTCTTTTTCAAAACGGTTAATCAATAATTGTAAGTCGGGCTTATTTAATTTATAATTGATGCTTTCGATAATGGTAGTTTTCCCTGGGTTAATGATATAATGGACAGTGATTTTTTTACGAATTGTATCCGTGTGGTATCTTACTTCAGATTGATAATATCCAAGATGAAATAAGGAGCCACGCATATTTTCACAGGTTGCAATGGTATAGTTGGTGTCGTATTTTACTGGCTTATTGAGTATTTTAAAAATGCCCCATTTTTTTGTAATCTTCACTTTTGAACTGTCAGATAGTTGACCCAGCAATCTGCCTTCAAGTGTTTTTTTTTCTATTTTACTAAGCTTGACTTCATTAACTTCGATTTTATTTTTGTAAAGATAAAATTGATTTTTAGGCGGATTTTTTACGAATGGTTTTCCACATGAAGCCAATGCAAAAATTCCCAAAAGCAATATTACCCTGGAGAAATAAAAGATATTAAAGTTATTTATTGATGGCATAAATTCCGCTACATGTTAAGCAAAGCAACAATCAAAGATATTCAAAGTTTACAGCACAAAAAATTTAGAAATGAAAGTAATTTATTTGCAGCTGAAGGGCCAAAAGTGGTGGACGAGTTTTTAACCACTGGATATTTTGCATGTGAAAAGGTTTTAGCAACTGCAAAATGGAAAGGTTGGCAAGATGAAAAACTATTAGCAACTTTGGATGAAAAAGTTCAACTTATAGAAGAATTTGAACTAGAGAAAATAGCTTCTTATTCTACACCCAATAAGGTTGTCGCATTATTTAAAATACCGAAATCGCCCACAATTAAGGCTGAAAAGGGTTCTATTACAATTCTATTGGATTCCATTCAAGATCCAGGAAATTTGGGCACCATCATTAGAACAGCAGATTGGTTTGGTATAAAAAATATCATTTGTTCCGAAAATACAGTAGACCAATATAACAGTAAAGTGGTTCAAAGTACCATGGCAAGTTTAGGACGGGTAAATTTGGGTTATACTAACCTCGAAAAATGGGTTGAAGAAAATCATAACGTTCCACTATTGGCAGCTGTTTTAAATGGAACTTCAGTAGCATCAAGAGCTTCTGTAACAGAGGGCGTTTTGATGATTGGAAATGAAGCCAATGGTTTATCTCAGACATTAATTGAAGAAGCGGATGAGCTAATCACTATTCCAAGGTTAGGAGGAGCGGAATCGCTGAATGCAGCTGTGGCAACTTCCATTTTTTTGTATGAGTTAACCAAGCATTAATGAAATTATCTGAAAGTTATTGCCTTCACCGGATTTATTTTTTTTATTAAAAAAGTTGGAATGATTAATGTCAAAAAGCAAACAATCAATGTAATGACATCAATCAAAATGACTTGCCACCATACAATCAATACTTTTGCTTCTGATATGAAATAAGCTTCTTCATTTAAACGTATAAAACCAGTTTTTACTTGAAGCCAACATATCAACAAACCGAGGATTGTGCCTAACAAGATACCAACACCAGCAATTAGTGTAGCATTGTACAAAAATATCTTCTGAATATCCCAATTTTCTGCACCAATTGCTTTTAAAATGCCTGACATTTTTGTTCTTTCTAATACCAGAATTATCAAACAAGTGGTAAGGTTTACAACAGCTACAATAAGCATTATGAAAATCAAAATATTTTTTATTTGTCCTTGCAAATTCAACCAATCAAATATGTTGGGGTAAATTTCTTTTATGTTTCTACTGTACCAACTTTGGGGTAAATTTTCATACGTTAGTCGAGTGATGCTATCTGCTAATGTATAATCTTTTAAAAAAACTTCATAACCGCCAATTTCTGTGGGTGCCCAATTGTTTAATCTGCGAATTAGATTCAAATCACAAATCGCAAAGTTTTTATCGTATTCATCTATTCCTGTTTTAAATATTCCAGATATTTTCAACTTTCTAGCACTTCGCGTTCCATCTTGCTTGAAGAAAAACACAATCAAACTGTCGTTTGCTTTTAAACCTAATTGTTTCGCTGTATAAGTGCTTACCATCATTTCTTTACTATAGCCACTGTCTTTAAATTTTAACCAACTTCCAGATGTTAAAAAGCTGTTCATTCTGGCAAAATCAAAACTTTGATCAATGCCTTTTAGTAAAACACTTTCAATGTCGGATCCGAATTTCAATATGGCAGTTTTTGTAGCAAATCTTTCAACCGATTTAATGGGGGTTAATTTTTTTAGGTATTGTTCTACGGTATCGTTGGATAAAATGGGGTATTCTTCTGAAATGCCGCTATTGCTTTCAAGATTTTGTTGAATTCGAATATGCCCCCAGAAGCTAAAAACTTTATTGCTGATGGTTTGTTGAAACCCATTTACAAAGCTAAGCGCCACGATCATTGCGGCCACACTAATGCAAGTAGCACCAATCGCTAAATTGATGATGAACCTTGAAAAACTATGTTTGTTTTTTAAGGCAATTCGTTTTGCAATAAAAAGTGATGTATTCAATCAATGATTTTTTGCTATCTTTCAAAAGTAAAATATTTATGCTACTAAATGAATGTCAATTTTAAACTTCCGGTGTTTTTTTTACTGAATTTGTTTTTTAGTGTTGCATTGCTGCACGCACAAGTATCAGATCGGATATACAAACCATACATTAGAACAGCACAATTGTATGTACACGGCAATCAACAAAGTTTACCTGTAATTGCCCTCAATTCCAATACAAAACTAGAGTTGGAATTTGATGATATGGACGGTAATTACAAAAACTATTATTATACTTATGTGCTTTGTGATTATAACTGGCAGCCAGCAAAATTAAGTGCATTCGATTTTATAAAAGGATTTACGCAAAGCCGAATCAACAATTATCGATACTCAAATATTGCGTATAAAAAATACACCCATTATCAAGCATTTTTGCCCGACCAAAATTCGATGCCATCAAGATCGGGGAATTATTTATTGAAAGTCTATTTAGACGGAGATACGTCTAAGTTAGTGTTTACAAAACCATTTATGGTTTTCGAACAAAAAGCAAATATCACCGCTACCATAGTGCAACCCTTTACTCCCGAAAAGTTTTATTCACATCAGCGCGTTCGTTTTTCGGCTACTTTGAAAGACATAAATTCTTTCAGCGCAGCGCAACAAGTAAAAGCGGTTATCTTGCAAAATAATCGTTGGGACATTGCAAAAAAAGATATCGCACCCACATTTGTAAGAGGAAATGTAATGGAATATAATAGCGAAACTGTTGGCGTTTTTCCTGCTGGCAAAGAATGGCGGTGGTTAGATTTGCGGAGTTTTAGATTGCAAAGCGATAAAGTAAAATCTGGTGAGTATTCGGTAGATAAGGCCGTTTTTTATTTGAAAACAGATTTTGATAGAACCGGTGAGCGATATACTTATTTTCCTGATTACAATGGCATGTACAACATTGTAACCTACGAAAGCATTAATCCATTTTGGCAAGGCGATTATGCAGATATTCATTTTTCATTTGCCCGAAAAGACGCACAACCCTATTTGGATAAAGACATTTATTTGTTGGGCGCATTTACAAGTTATGAAATAAATGACAGTTGGAAAATGAAGTACAATACAGAATCAGAAACCTACGAATTAATTACACCTTTAAAACAAGGGTATTATAATTATACATATGTGGCGGTAGATAAAAAAAATAGTAATGATAAAGTAGAACTGGAAGGTAATTATTGGGAGTCAGAAAATAATTATACCATTTTGTTGTATTACAAATCATTTACCGATAGAAACGATCAACTCATTGGCGTTTCAACTATTGATTCTAGAACCGATAAGCCAGGATTTTCGTTTTAAAAAGTAAAAATTCAAAAGTGAAAATTCAAAAGTCAACAAGTGATTTTGACTTTTGACTTAAATAAAATCTCATGAAAAAATTATTCAGTTTCTTTTTTCTTATATCAGTAAACATTGGCTTACATGCTCAAAAAAATTATGTTGATGACGTGAATCCTTTTATTGGAACTGGCGGTCATGGGCATACTTATCCTGGTGCTACCTTGCCACATGGGATGGTACAGTTGAGTCCAGATACTCGATTAGAAGGTTGGGATGGATGCAGCGGGTATCATTATTCGGATAGTTTTATTTATGGATTTACACACACGCATTTAAGCGGAACGGGTTGTAGTGATTATGGAGATGTTTTAATTATGCCAGGGAATGGAGTCCCAAACCCGTCGCAATCCAAATACCGTTCAGCATTTAATCACCGCGAAGAAAAGGCTAGTCCAGGTTATTATGCCGTACATCTCGAAAAGGACGATATTCAAGCAGAACTAACGGCAACAGAACGAGTTGGTTATCATCATTATATTTTTAATTCAAAAAAAAATAATTTTATCCTAATTGATTTGAAACATCGGGATGAAGTAATTGAATCTTCCATAAAAATCGAAGACAGTGTAACCATATCGGGATTGAGAAGGAGTAAGGCATGGGCAAATAATCAATACGTTTATTTTGTGATGAAATTTTCGCAGCCAATAAAGAATTGGGGCATTTGGGAAAACGATATTGAAGATGATAAACAAAAAAATGAAGCTCAAGGAAAAAACATCAAAGCTTATATTTATTTCGAACG
>CALQKL020000164.1 GCA_943331145.2 Chitinophaga pinensis | reverse complement strand
TAACTCAATTTGCGGTTTGGATATTTTTAATGTTTCTCATGCAAATGGCTATCCCACTGATTTTTCCTGATATGATGCATCAAATTAGCAACGCTACTACATCAAGCAGTGAAAACATAAGCATGGCTTCAAATATTATGCAAGGATTGTCATCATTGCATTTGGGGAAAATCTTATTTGCATTTTTATTTTATTTTCTTGGTGGATATTTAACTTACGCTTCGATTTTTGCGGCAATAGGAAGTGTTGTAAGTGAAGATCAACAAGAGGCACAACAACTTGTTTTTCCAGTGATGATGCCGATAATTTTGGGCTTTGTAATTATGACAAAAGCGGTAAACGAACCGAATAGCAGCTTGGCTGTATTTGGAAGTATTTTTCCATTAACTTCACCAATTGTAATGATGGGCAGAATTGCTTATGATATACCGAGCTGGCAAATTGTAGTATCTATGCTTTGCTTGATTTGTAGCTTTTTATTCTTTACATGGATTGCAGGAAAGATATATAGAACGGGCATTTTACTTTATGGCAAAAAACCATCTTGGAAAGAAATGATTAAATGGGCATTTGCAAAATCGTAGTAAATGTGATTTTGTAAACGAACTATTTTGCTTTAAGTATTATTGGAATCGATTTTGGATATCTTCAGCTGATTGCAGGCATTCAGTCCAAACTTCTTTTACAATTTCACCAGCAGGTTTTATGGAATTAAACAAAGTGCTCACCTGCCCTATTTCTAATTCCCCTTCTTCTAAATCGCCTTCAAACATGCCTTTTTTGGCACGTCCCCTTCCTAATAATTGTAAAAGTTCTTCTTGTGTAGCTGCTCTGTTTTCAGCTTCAGCAACTTGTTGATAAAATTTATTTTTTACCAACCGAACAGGGGTAATACTTTTTAATGATAATGCGGTATCGCCTTCCTTTAGGTTAATGATGGTTTGTTTGAAATGATCATGACTGCTTGCTTCATCACTAGCCACAAATCGACTTCCCATTTGAACGCCATCTGCACCAAGAATCATCGCTGCTAACATTTGCTTACCTGTAGCAATTCCGCCTGCGGCAATCACTGGAATGTCAACCACTTTTTTTACCGCTGGAATCAAAACCATTGTTGTAGTTTCTTCTCTTCCATTGTGCCCACCAGCTTCAAAACCCTCAGCGACTACTGCATCGCAACCTGCTTCCTGCGCTTTTAATGCAAACTTGCTGCTGCTTACTACATGAACCACAATAATGCCATGGTCTTTCAATCGTTTGGTATGCAATTGCGGATTTCCTGCAGATGTAAAAACAATGGGAATTTTTTCTGAAATAATGGTTTGAATGTGTTCTTCTATGTTGGGGTACAACAAAGGTAAATTTACGCCAAATGGCTTTGTGGTAGTAAGTTTACAGTTTTTGATATGCTCTTTTAAAACTTCAGGATACATGCTTCCACTACCCAATAATCCCAATCCTCCAGCATTACTAACGGCAGACGCTAAACGCCATCCACTAGCCCAAATCATCCCGCCCTGAATTATGGGAATTTCAATATTAAAGAGTTGTTTAATTTTATTTGACTCCATATACAAAGAATGATTTATTACGGCAATGTTTTTTAACTTCTACTGCCCCCTAAATCAATTGCAGTATTATCGCCAATATTTAAATTTCTACTTACCCCTTTTACTTCAGCATCATTACCAATCAATGAATTGTTTAAAACGATTTCAAAAAGGTTAGAGTAAGATCCAATAATGGAATCTTTTATTATTCCATGATTGATACTGGTATGTTCGCCAATGGCTACATTAGGGCCGATTACTGAATTTTTTATTACACATCCTTGTCCAATGGTTACAGGCGGTATGATGATGGTATTTTGATATGCATTTTCTTCCGTTGTGTTGCCCCCAAATTTTTTAAGTAAAATGGCATTTGATTCCAACAAAGTTTCTTTTTTACCACAATCAAACCAATTGGATACTTTAAATGATTTGATTTTAGCGCCTTGATTGATCATGCATTCAAAAGCATCGGTAAGGTTGATGTCTTGAAACTCCTCTTTTGACTCAATAATTTTCTCAAGGCAAGCATACATAATCGCCGTTTCTTTGATTTTGTATATGCCAACAAGCGCGAGGTTGCTTTTTGGGATAGCCGGTTTTTCAACAACACGACTGATAAAACCTTCTTCATCTACTTCAGCAACACCAAAATTTCTAGGATCGTCTACTTTTTTCAAACCAAACATCGAATAAGGTGAAGCCAAAACTTCTTTTAAATCGTATTCTGCGATGGTATCACCCAAAACAATAAATACATCATCATCGCCTACAATATTTCGGGTTAATTCAACCGCATGTCCAGTTCCAAAACGATTGTTTTGTGTTACAAAATGACAGTTCAAATCTGGATAATGATGGGTTACATAATCTTGTATTTTTTCACCTAAATAACCAATGATAAAAATAAATTCATTGATACCTGCATCTTTAAGTTGATCAACAATGATATTTAATATGGTTCTACCTGCAAGCGGTATTAATGCCTTGGGTTGAGTGTATGTATGAGGACGTAGTTTGGTTCCGGCACCTGCTACTGGAATTATCGCTTTCATTTTTGCTATTTTTCGGCCATGAAAGTAGGACTTTTTGAGTAAAATGAACATTATTGTGGAATAGTTCAAGATTTGTTCAAAAACTTTTAATTCTTTTAGAGGATTAACAATAGGGACTTATCTTTGTACCCAAAAATTAAATTATGTATAAAGACAAAGCCGTATTTGATTTAATAGCAAAAGAATTAGGACGCCAAAGACATGGCATTGAATTGATAGCCAGTGAAAATTTCACCAGTTTAGAAGTGATGCAAGCAATGGGATCTTCATTAACCAATAAATATGCAGAAGGTTATCCTGGAAAAAGATATTATGGTGGATGCGAAATTGTAGACCAAGTAGAACAATTGGCGATAGATAGAATAAAACAAGTATTCAACTGCGAATATGCGAACGTACAGCCACATAGTGGAGCGCAAGCCAATGCAGCATTAATGTTGGCGATTTTGCAACCTGGTGATAAAATACTGGGCTTGGATTTAAGTATGGGCGGACATCTTACCCATGGCTCACCAGTAAATTTTTCGGGTAAATACTTTAAGCCATTTTTTTATGGTGTTAAAAAAGAAACCGGCTTGATTGATTATGAGATGCTAGAAGAAAAAGCTAGAACAGAAAAACCACAATTAATTATATGCGGTGCATCGGCTTATAGCAGAGATATTGATTATGCAAGAATAAGAAAAGTAGCTGATGAAGTTGGGGCTTTTGTATTGTGTGATATGGCGCATCCGGCAGGATTAATTGCAAAAGGATTATTATCTTCTCCATTTGAACATTGTCATTTTGTAACCAGCACTACACACAAAACACTTCGTGGACCAAGAGGCGGTATTATTTTAATGAAAACCGATTTTGAAAATCCATTTGGTTTGAAAGATATGAAAGGCAATATCCGTATGATGAGCAATCTATTGGATATGGCTGTTTTCCCAGGAACACAGGGCGGACCATTGGAGCATGTAATTGCGGCAAAAGCGGTTGCGTTTGGCGAATTGCTTTCGGAAGAGTACACCACATATATTACACAGGTTCAAAAAAATGCAAAAGCAATGGCAGCTGCATTTAACGCAAAAGGATACGAAATCATTAGCGGTGGAACAGATAACCATTTGATGTTGATTGATCTTCGCAACAAAAATATTACGGGTAAAAAAGCGCAAGAAACCCTGGATTTAGCACATATCACTTTAAACAAAAATGCAGTTCCATTCGATGATAAAAGTCCGTTTGTAACCAGCGGTATTCGTGTTGGCGTGCCTGCAATTACCACAAGAGGTATGAAAGAAGATGATATGCAAACGGTTGTTGATTTTATAGATCGCGTATTAATGGACATCGATAATCCCGAAACAATTGCAGCGGTAAAAGGAGCAGTTGGTAAGTTTATGGAGCAGTTTCCGTTGTATCCGGAGTTGGGGTAGGAACGAGGTTTGTGGTTTGTGGTTTGGTGTTTGGTGTTAATGCTTATAATGGAACGAAATCAAATCCAGTATCTAGCATCTAAAATCATTTAAGTAATAAAATTTAAATCATGATTCAACGCATTCAATCCATATGGCTTTTACTAGTTGCGATTTGCGCATTTGCAACATTGAAAATTAGTACCTATGCTGGAAATTTAATTCCGGAAACTACTGATGTGCCTGGAACATTATTATACAAAGAGTTGAATGGAATGAGCAGCATTCCCAATAGCATCATTACTATTGGTGTAGGTATTTTAGCAATTGTAAGTATTTTAATTTACAGCAATAGAAAATTACAAATCAGACTTTGTCTTGCCAGTTTTTTTATAGAAATCACTTTAATTTCCCTTTATTATTTTTCTACAAAAATGTTTAAAGAAGGGAGTTTCCTAATCGGTGCTGTGCTGCATATTTTAATTTTAGTTCTTCTTATTTTGGCGATTTTAGGGATTAGAAAAGATGCAAAAATTGTTGAGGAAAGTAGTAGACTTAGATAGCATGTTTGTGGTTTATTGTTTGTGGTTAGATACTTCAAAAAAATAATGATTTTGAATCCCAGATACTTGATGCTGGATACTAGATGCTTGTTTGTAGCCCGTTCCAACAAACAACAAACCACAAACCACAAACAATAAAACCCTACATAAACCTTCCCGTATTCCCTTTTTTACTTTTCTTTAAATCCGCTGGAGTACCTGAAAATACAAGATTTCCACCCATATCTCCTGCTTCTGGACCTAAATCAATTATCCAATCGCAAGATTTTAATACATCGGTATTGTGCTCAATGACCAATATAGAATGACCTTGATCGACCAATGCATTAAATGACTTTAGCAATTTATTGATGTCGTGAAAATGAAGTCCAGTAGTTGGTTCGTCGAATATAAATAGTATGCTTCCCTGCGATTTCCCTTTGCCTAAAAACGATGCCAATTTTACCCGCTGCGCCTCTCCCCCACTTAATGTATTGGATGACTGCCCAAGCTTTACATAGCCCAAACCTACATCCGACAAAGGTTGTATAGCCTTTGCAATTGCATTTGCATTTTTATCCCCTTTATTGAAAAATTCTATTGCCTGATCTACGCTCATTTCAAGCAACTCGAAAATATTGACATTTTCATACTTGACTTCCAATACTTCTTCT
>CALQKL020000163.1 GCA_943331145.2 Chitinophaga pinensis | reverse complement strand
GGAAGATTAATCCCATTAATATAAGCTGCAGCTGGAGAACATAAAAAAGCAACTGCCGCACCAAATTCTTCAGGTTGTCCAATTCTTCCAACCGGAATTTCTGAAACCAATTCTTGCATTACTTGCTCTGGCGATTTGCCCGTATCTTTTGATTTTTTATCGATTACATAATCAGCACGAACTGTTTGGGTAAATCCTGGAAGTACATTATTTACCGTAATGCCAAAACCACCCAACTCCACAGATAATGTTTTGCTCCAATTGGCTACTGCTGCTCTGATGGTATTGCTGACACCCAATCCTGCTATCGGCTGCTTTACAGAAGTAGAAATTACATTTATTATTCGTCCAAAACCCACTTCCTTCATACCTTTTACTACAGCTTGAGTTAGGATATGATTGCATACCAAGTGATTGTTAAACGCTTCTATAAACGAATCCACTTTTGCATCTATGGCTTTTCCGCCTGCTGGTCCACCCGTATTATTAATTAGAATATGAATTGTTTTCCCATTTTCTAAATATGAATTTATTGCCGTTTGAACATTTTGTGCATTCGAAAAATCAGCAACAATGTAATCGTGTGTTTGGCCTTTTGAAGTATCTAATTTACTTAAAGCTATTTTTAATTTTTCTTCATCCCTAGCCATCAATGTTATAGATGCGCCCAATAAAGATATTTCTACAGCCGATGCCAATCCCAATCCTTGAGAACTGCCACATACCAGCGCATTTTTATTCGTTAAATTTAAGTTCATATTTTTTCTGTTATTGGTTGATTGTTAAAGAATTGCATTTTTATTTTTAATTGTTCAATCACATTGTAAATAATCGGACAAATACTGTAATGTATAAGTGTTCCAAACAATCGATCGTTAAAATTGGGTTTATCCAAATGCGGAAATGCCCTACATTCATTAAAGCGATTTTCGTATATCGTACATTTAGAATCACTTAAAAAATGACAAGGAATTGTATTGATAATCATTAAGCCCGTTTCACCTTCTTCAATATATTTTTCTTTAAACGCTTTTACTGGCATGTCAAAATGCTGGGCAACCGCTTCGGATTCAGGTTGCGTTACATTTATCATCAATCCTTTACAACAAGCGCCACATTGTGTACAATCTATTTCTGGTTCAATTTCGGAATTAAGCTCAAATACAATCTGATCAATCTTTACTGAATCCCTATTTTTTAGAAACTGCCTAAATGCATCATTTTCATGCTGTTTGATTATTGCATTTTTTGCAATTGTTTGTTTGTTGATTTCTATTTGGATAAAAACAATTTAAATATGAATAATATTTCCAAAACTAATCAATTCGTATAAATAGTTTTGTTTTACACACATTATTGCAAATTTGTGGATAAATCAACCTAGCACAAAACAATTACAATAAGTTACATTCGCAAGCTAAAATGACTTGTTTTTAAAAATTGATTAATATAAGATTTCCATGACTGAAAAAGATTTATTTGCGTATAATGAAGACAGCATAAAAAGTTTGGATTGGAGAGAACACATCCGTTTACGTCCGGGTATGTATATCGGCAAATTGGGAGATGGCAGCAGCCCGGATGATGGCGTTTACGTGCTTATCAAAGAGGTAATAGATAACTGTATTGATGAACATACCATGGGCTATGGTAAAAATGTAGATGTTAACATTAACGGAAATACAATTACGGTGCGCGATTTTGGTAGAGGTATTCCTTTAGGTAAAGTCGTGGATGTAGTTAGTAAAATTAATACAGGTGCTAAGTATGATAGCAAAGCTTTCCAAAAAAGTGTGGGTTTGAATGGTGTAGGTACAAAAGCGGTAAATGCATTAAGCAATCATTTTAAAGTAACGGCTTATCGTGATGGTAAAGAAAAAACGGCTGAATTTGAAAAAGGAATTTTAGTAAAAGAACACAAAGAAATAAGTACAAAAGAAAGCAACGGCACATTTGTAACTTTTGTACCAGATGATACCGTTTTTAAAAATTTTCATTTTGTACAAGAGTATTTGGACAAACAATTTTGGAACTACTGCTATTTGAATGCCGGATTGGTGATGAACTTAAATGGCAAGCGATATGTGAGTAAAAATGGATTGTATGATTTATTGGCAAGTAAAGTAAATCAAGATGAAATTCGTTATCCGATTGTACATCTAAAAGGAGAAGATATCGAGGTTACATTTACGCACGGTAATGGCTATGGCGAAGAGTATTATAGTTTTGTAAACGGACAATTTACCACACAAGGTGGAACACATTTAGCGGCTTTCAGAGAAGGATTTGTAAAAACCATACGAGAGTTTTTTAAGAAAGATTATGATGCTACAGACATCAGAGGTAGTATTTGTGCCGCGATTTCTGTTCGTGTACAAGAGCCCGTTTTTGAAAGTCAAACAAAAACAAAATTGGGTTCTCAAACGGTTTATGAAGATGGCCCAAGCATGAAAAATTTTGTTGGCGAATTTTTAATGCGCGAATTGGATAATTTTTTACACCGCAATCCAACTGTTGCTGATGCCATGAAAAAGCGCATCGAACAAAATGAAAGAGAAAGAAAAGAATTAGCAGGTATAAAAAAATTGGCAAATGAAAGGGCTAAAAAAGCCAATTTGCATAATAAGAAATTGCGCGATTGCAAATATCATTATAACGATGAACCAACAGGTAAAGAAAAAGATACCATCATAGAAAAACAAAAAGAATCTTCCATTTTTATTACCGAAGGAGATAGTGCTAGTGGATCGATTACAAAAGCTAGGAATGTAAATACTCAAGCGGTTTTCAGTTTGCGTGGTAAGCCATTGAATTGCTTTAGCTTAACCAAAAAAGTAGTGTACGAGAATGAAGAATTCAACCTTTTACAACATGCTTTAAATATTGAAGAAGGATATGAAGGATTACGTTACAACAACATCATTATTGCTACCGATGCCGATGTTGATGGGATGCATATTCGCTTGTTGTTGATGACTTTTTTTCTTCAATTTTTCCCAGATTTAGTAAAGAATGGACATGTGTATATTTTAGAAACACCTTTGTTTAGAGTTCGTAATAAACAAGAAACCATTTACTGTTACGACGAAACAGAAAAGCAAGCGGCTATGAAAAAATTGGGCACAAAACCCGAAATAACCCGTTTCAAAGGTTTGGGTGAAATTAGTCCTGGTGAATTTGCACGATTTATTGGTGCTGATATGAAACTTCAACCGGTTATTATGGAAACTGGAGAACATATTCAAAATTTATTAGAATACTACATGGGAAAAAATACACCTCAACGTCAGGATTTCATTATTGAAAATTTAAAAGTAGAGCTTGATTTGGTGGAAGAAGCTGCAAAATAATTTTTCAAACTTAATTTTAATTGAATTTAAAAAATATAAAATGATACATGTTGTTTTTAATGAGCCTGATATTGCGGTTTTGAAATCGGCAATTGAATTAGATGAATCTTTATCTGGCGAAGTTGTTTTAATAAAAGATGATTATTCTGTTGGTCCTTTAGAAAATATTTATGCTGAAGAAGGCATTGAAGTTAGAAACCATTGGTGGAAATCGGTTTTGAATGGTGGAGATTTTGAACCCAAAGTTTCTAGCATTGAAAAAGAAGACAATGAAACAGCGCAAAATCTGGTTAATTCGTTGCGCGAAAATGAAAATGAAATCATATGGATTTGGGCAGCGCAAAATAAACAAAATGTAAGTGGCTATTATTGGCTACTTCCTTTTATGAAAGAATTTCAAGGTCGAGTATTTATCTTATATCTAAACAATCTTCCTTTCATCAATGAAAAAGGAAATATATTTTATCCAACTTGGTTATCTCAAATCCCTGCAAAAGAATTTTTAAAAGCAAAAAAACTAGCCAGAGAAATTACGCCAAGTGAATTTGAAGTTGACCCAGATGAATGGACTAAACTGTGTAATGAAAATAAAGGGGTTCGCATTTTAGAAGGCGGAAAAAAACTCGCTCAGTTTGATTATGATTATTATGATGGGGAGTTGAAAAAATACATTATGCCTGATTGGCAAAAAGCGGGTAAAATCATCAATAACTTTTCTTCGAAAGCAAAAGAAACATCCAGTTCTGCATATTTGTTATGGCGATTAAAAGTGATGCTGGCGATGGATTTATTTGCAGTTCAAGGAGAAATGGGCATGATGAAAGATTTTGAAATTAAATATCATTCTAAAGAAGATTAAGTCAATTCGTATAATATGGCAACGAAAAAAATAAAAGAGGAATACACACATAGCGATAAAGGGGTTAGCGGTCAATATAAAACTTGGTTTTTAGATTATGCCAGTTATGTTATATTAGAACGTGCGGTTCCTGCAATTGAAGATGGTTTAAAGCCCGTTCAACGCAGAATCCTACATGCGATGAAAGAAATGGATGATGGTCGTTTTAATAAAGTGGCAAACATCATTGGACAAAGTATGCAGTATCATCCGCATGGAGATGCTAGTATTGGAGATGCTATTGTTAATCTTGGTCAAAAAGATATTTTAATAGAAACGCAAGGTAATTGGGGTGATGTTAGAACGGGGGATGATGCAGCTGCGGCTAGATACATTGAAGCTCGATTAAGCAAATTCGCTTTGGAAGTGGCTTTTAATGCCAAAACCACCAATTGGCAATTGAGTTATGATGGAAGAAAAAATGAGCCCGTAACCTTACCGATGAAATTTCCTTTATTGTTGGCGCAAGGTGCCGAAGGGATTGCCGTTGGTTTGGCAACAAAAATATTGCCACATAATTTTTGTGAATTAATTGATGCTTCAATAAAATACCTCAAAGGAAAAAAGTTTGACATTTTACCTGATTTTCAAACTGGAGGAATGATGGATGCCTCGAATTATATGGAAGGCAAAAGAGGTGGTAAAATTCGTGTAAGAGCAAGCATTGAAGAGCAAGATAAAAAAACATTGGTTATTCGTAGTGTACCCTTCGGCGTTACTACAACTCAATTAATGGAAAGTATCGTTAAAGCTAATGACCAAGGAAAAATAAAAATAAAAAAAGTACTCGATCATACTGCAGCTGATATCGAAATCATTATAGAACTAGCGCCAGGTATCTCACCAGATATTACTATTGATGCTTTATATGCTTTTACCGATTGTGAAGTGAGCATTTCGCCAAATGCTTGTGTAATTGTAGATAAAAAACCACAGTTTCTTTCTGTAATAGATTTATTAAAAACATCTGCAGATAACACTAAGAATCTACTC
>CALQKL020000162.1 GCA_943331145.2 Chitinophaga pinensis | reverse complement strand
GGAATTTTTGGCAAACAATTGATGATGGCATTTTTGTATTTAGCATCAAAACTTGTAGACTTCTTTTCTATTTTAATAAAACTTCCAACGCCTGAAGTAGATACTTTTATTTTCGCATAAATTTTTTCAGAACCAAGTTCATCTTCAAATTTATAATTCTTCAACATGGCTTTGTTGATAGGAATTATTTTTGGTTTACCATTGGCAGATCCTGCATCTCCAGCGCCATTTGGGTTATTTCCTTGAGATGTGAAGCCATTGTCTACATCTGCATTATTGCCGTTTTTTCCAGTGTTGGGACCTTGGTAAGTTAGTTTTGGTTTGTTATTATTGGTATTTGTAGGTGTAGTAACTTTTGGCAAGTTTGTTTTAGTCGTTTTCTTTTCTGTTTTTGTGATTACAGCTGCATCTGCTTCTGCATTGTCATCAGGTGAAACATTACTATTATCGTCGGAACTGGTTGGGCTTGGGGTGCTTTTTTCTACTTCTGGAGTTGGCGAACCTTTTACTAATGGTTGCTCTTGACCAAAGCCTTCATCCTCATTTCCCAAGTTAATTTCTATTTGATCTTGAATAACCAATTCTGGAGGCGGATTGGTATTCCATCTGATTAAAATAAATAGAATGATTAAAATCGTACAAATTGCTGTAGTATAAACAAGCGCCTTTTTGTTTTCTTCAGTTTGGATAACGATATACATATGAATTGAATTATAGGTTTAAAGTTATTATTTTCTGAACGTAGAAAATCCATTTCATTAAAATTGTTTTATTGAAATGGAATATTTTAACAACTCTATTTATTTTTATATGATCTTTCTCCAAAAAGGATACTTCCAATTCTAATCAAATTGCTACCACTTGATATGGCCATTTTATAATCCCCGCTCATACCCATGCTCAACGTTTCCATTTTAAAATTATCTGTACTTAAAGTTGCATACTTATCAAACAAGTTTTTTAAAGTGTCAAATTCGTTCTTTACGATTTGATTATCTGAAGAAAAGCTTGCCATCCCCATCATGCCAACGATTTTTATATTTGGCAATTGAGGTAATATTTGAATGATATTTTCTATCTCCGCTTCATTTAATCCAAATTTAGTTTCTTCTTTTGCGATGTATATTTGAAGTAAGCAGAATATTTTTTTATTTAATTTTTCGCCTTGCTTGTTGATTTCAATCAATAACTTTTCACTATCAACTCCATGTATCAAGTGTACAAAAGGAGCGATATATTTCACTTTATTGGATTGAAGATGCCCTATAAAATGCCAGCGAATATCTTTTGGAAGTGTTTCGTATTTGTCTACAAGTTCTTGTACATAATTTTCTCCAAAATCACGTACACCAATATCATACGCTTCTTGCAAATCAGCAATTGGCTTTGTTTTCGATACGGCTACTATGGTAACGTTTGTATCAATTTGTTCCTTCAGGGAATTGTAAACAGATGTTTGAAAGGGCATTTAAAATTTATTCATGAACAACTAGCGATATATCTCAAACGAAGGTAGATTATTTCAAAATAGTTCTACTAATTACGATTCGTTGTACTTCACTTGTGCCTTCATAAATCTGGGTAATTTTTGCATCACGCATTAAACGTTCTACATGATATTCTTTTACAAATCCATAACCCCCATGTATTTGAACGGCTTCAGTTGCAGTCCACATAGCCGTTTCACTTGAAAATACTTTTGCCATTGAACTGCTTAAAGTATAATCTATATTATTGTCTTTTTCCCATGCTGATTTTAAACACAATAGTCTAGACGTTTCAATTTTTGTTGCCATATCCGCCAATTTAAATTGAATAATTTGGTGGTTCATAATTTCTGTACCAAATGCTTTCCTTTGTTTGCTATATGCTAATGCAAGTTCATATGCACCTGATGCAATGCCCAATGCTTGAGAGGCAATTCCAATTCTTCCACCAGCTAGGGTTTTCATGGCAAACTTAAAGCCAAAGCCATCTTCCCCAATTCTATTTTCCTTTGGCACTTTTACATCATTGAATAAAATGGTATGTGTATCACTCCCTCTGATGCCTAGTTTATTTTCCTTTGCACCAACTACTACTCCATCCCAATTTTTTTCTACTATAAATGCATTTATACCCCTACTACCTTTCTCAGGATTTGTTTGTGCTATTACCAAATACACACTAGCGCTATTGCCATTTGTGATCCAATTTTTGGTTCCGTTTAATAGATAATAATCGCCCTTATCTTCTGCAGTTGTACTTTGAGATGTTGCATCACTTCCCGCTTCTGGCTCACTTAATAAAAATGCGCCAATATAAAGTTCGCCATCTTTTTTACCTTGTGCCAATGGGGTTAAATATTTTTGTTTTTGGTTTTCGGTTCCATATCCTTGCAAACCATAACAAACCAAGCTGTTGTTTACACTCATACAAACGCTAACACTTGCATCCACTTTACTAATTTCTTCCATAGCCAACACATAACTTATGGTATCCATTCCACTACCTCCATATTCCGGACTTACCATCATACCCATAAAGCCTAAATCTGCTAATTTTTCGATTTGTTCTTTTGGAAATTTCTGATGTTCATCTCTATCGATTACGCCAGGCAAACATTCATTTTTTGCAAAATCTCTTGCTGCTTGTTGAATCATTAAGTGCTCTTCTGAAAGTTGAAAGTTCATGTGTAAAATTTTGGTGCAAAAATATGGTTTGTTTTTAATGCTTTGAAATTCTAAAATTACGTACCGTTAATTCTTATCTATTTGTTTAGGGTATTGCATTTTTGTTTTTATAACTTTTTAAAAATCTGTCTATTCTTTTGATTAATTCAAACAATTCAAACTATTTTTTATGATTTCGATAGCCTGCATTATTTCCAATTCAGTAATGATTAAAGGCGGTGCAAACCTAATTTTGTCACCATGAGTTGGTTTTGCCAAAAGTCCATTGTTTTTCAACTCCACACATAATTTCCAAGCGGCATCCGCATCATCATGTTTTATTACAATTGCGTTTAATAAACCGCGACCACGAATACAAGAAATAAAAGGCGATTCCAATTTCGCCAATTCTTCTCTAAACAATTGCCCCATTTTTTCGGCTTGTTCGCAAAGGTTTTCTTCCTTTAGTACTTCAAGTGCAGCTATGGCTACATTACAAGCCAAAGGATTTCCACCATAAGTACTCCCGTGTTCGCCTGGTTTGATAGTCAACATAACCTCATCGTTTGCCAATATCGCGCTTATGGGCATTGTGCCACCACTCAATGCTTTACCTAAAATCAAAATATCGGGTTTCACATTTTCATGATCACAAGCCAACATTTTACCCGTACGCGCCAAGCCTGTTTGTATTTCATCGGCAATCATCAGCACATTATATTTAGTGCATAAATTTCTGACTCCTGTTAAATATCCTTCATCTGGAACAACAACACCCGCTTCGCCTTGAATGGGTTCAAACATAAATCCAGCCACATTTTTATCTTGTAAAGCAACTTCCAATGCAGCTAAATCATTGTATGGAATTATTTCAAAACCTGGCATAAAGGGACCGAAATCTTTGTAACTGCTCGAATCAGTTGATGAAGAAATGGCAGCCATCGTTCTACCCCAAAAATTACCATCAACAAATACAATTTTCGCTTGATTGGTTTCGATACCTTTTACGGTATATCCCCATCTCCTCGCAAGCTTTATCGCTGTTTCGCCACCCTCAACACCAGTATTCATTGGAAGTACTTTATCATAACCAAAATAATGGGTAATGTACTTTTCATATTCACCCAATAAATTATTGTGAAATGCCCTTGAAGTAAGCGTTAATACTGAAGCCTGCGAAACCAACGCTTCGATTATTTTGGGATGACAGTGCCCTTGATTCACAGCAGAATATCCACTTAAAAAATCCATGTATTTTTTATCATCAACATCCCAAACGTGAATGCCTTTTCCTTTTTTTAATACTACGGGTAATGGATGATAATTATGTGCACCATATTTATTTTCGAGGTCTAAAAAATATTGAGATTGGCTACTAAGCACTTCAGATGAATGCATGTTGAGAATTTTAAAAATGAAAAACTAAAAATAATGGAATGGCAAATTCAGCCCCCATAAAGGAGGCGCAAAAAATATTATCCTCGATGATTGAGTAAATCGAGATTTGAGGAAAGGAATGTTATCGTGATTTTTGAATTGATAGGCAAATGTAAAAGTTTAAACCCATTTTACATAGTAAGTGTTGGGAAATTTAATTTCTTCCTTTAATTTATTTTCAAATATTCCAAATACGGTACTTCCGCTTCCGCTCATTGCAGCGTACAAAGCACCTAAATCATAAAGCTGTTGCTTCAATTGAGCAATTTCCGGATATTCATTAAAGATTGGCACTTCAAAATCATTTTTCAAATTTGATTTCCAAGTTTGAATTGGCGCATTTATAACTTCCAATAAATCATTGTGGTTTTGAGTAAGCTTTAGTGATTTAAAAGCCCAGCCCGTATTGATGTGTATACCTGGATTTACAATTAGAATTTTATATTTGGAAAGATCAAGATTTATTTGAGTTAAGATCTCTCCACGCCCAGTAGCATAAGCGGGTTTGTTATAAATAAAAAATGGACAGTCGCTTCCTAGTTGTAAAGACAACTTTGCCAATGATTCAAGATCTATATTTAAGTTGAATTTTTTATTGAGCAAATTGAGCATGAATGCACCATCCGCAGACCCTCCGCCCAAACCAGCGCCCATTGGGATTTTTTTATGCAAATGCATTTTCACCGCAGGTAAATTCGGGAAATCTTGTTTAAGCAAATGATATGCTTTAATGCAAAGATTATCTTTTAAATCGCCTGAAATTTCAGCGCCTGATTGGCTATATTCATTGGATTGATTTTCGTTATTGGATTCTACAACTTCAATAACATCTTGTAATTTTATTGGAACAAAAATAGTTGCTAAATCGTGGAAACCATCATTGCGCGTACCAATAATATGTAAACCCAAATTTATTTTTGCATTGGGAAAAGCGACCATGATTTACAATTTTTAAAACGATTGGAATGGTTACGTGTGGGATGATGGAAAGCAAAAAGTCAAAAGTAAAAAGTAAAAATTCAAAACAGTTAATTATATTTTTTGAATTTTCACTTTTGAATTTTTAATTTATCACTCTCTTCTTTTTAACTCATCACGGATAGAAATCGCCTTGATATAATCTTCTTGTTCAAGTACTGCATTCAATAACTCATTAAGTTCTTTTACTGACTGTGCTTTTAAATCATCTGTTCCACCTGTTTCAGTTGTTACTGATGTTTTTCCT
>CALQKL020000161.1 GCA_943331145.2 Chitinophaga pinensis | reverse complement strand
GATAATAAAGGAAAAGGAGGAAATAACGGAAGCGTTTTTATTAACAAAAGAAGTGGAAAGACTTTAATTCCTAATAGTTAATTTCAAAATTATTTAAATAATGAGTACAGAAAACGATGGTTTAAAGCCACTTTCATTCGATGATAGCAATGAGCTTAAGCCTCTATCCTTTGAGAATAAAATAGGGGGTGTTGCTGATGATCATGTGCCAATATCTCAGAACAACTCGTCAGAAATAAAAAACAAAGACAGCAACTTTGTTTTCTTTTTTGGTACAGCGGAGTCTGGAAAGTCTGTTATTCTGTCCTCAATGTTATATTACTTAAGCTCCAAAGCTGGCGTTTTACGCCCTAGACTTGGAACGCCTAATACGAAGGAAGCTCAAGTTTTGTTGTCGGACTTTTTTGAAAATATTAGACAAGGGATACTGCCAAATAGAACAACGCGAGATCAAGTAACAAGACTAGATTTAGTATTTGAGCCCAATAATAAATCACAAAAAATAAATCCAATAAATCTTACTTTTCTTGAAACATCAGGAGAAAATCATAACGAAATAAGAAGAGGTGGTAGTTATCATAGCAGCATTGAATCTTATTTGAATGCTAAAATACCTTTAACTTTTATTGTAGTTACTAGTTACGATACAGCTCACAAAGATGATAATTTAATTAATGAGTTTCTTGATGAATTGGAAAGAAAAGAAAAGAATATGAAATCTGTTAATGTTATTTTGGTTGTATCGAAATGGGATAAATCAGGAAGAATGGATGTTGCCAATGCGGACGAATTGGACAGCTTCATTAACGATAGGTTAAGCAGAACTAGCCAGAGAATTGATACTTATGGTTTTAGCAAGACTTATTACACCATTGGAAATATTCAAAGTGGCAACGGAGGGGAAAAAATAACAATGCTTAATTTATCAACAGCAGAGGTATTATCTAAATGGCTTTATGAAAGTATTACGAACTATCCTTTAGACTATGAAGGAACATTTTGGGAAAGAATAAAATTCAGTGTGACTAATAAATGAGCAATATAAATCTTATAGCATTTGGGACTTTTGGTAATCCCAATGGATTCAAACAGACATTTTTTTTGGGTGATAGTAATAAGGAACTATCAAGAGTGATTAACACTTTTGACCTAAATACAAATGCCATTAAGCTCTTTCCTGGTACATCAATTTATTCTATTAGGAAAGAATTAGCAAATGGGGTTAATGCCATATCATATTCACAATATTCTTTCGCAAAAGAACAGAACTCTGAGCGAAGTGGAACTTTTATTGGATCTAGTGTATTATTTACAAATAAGATTACTGATGAAGGTATCATCATTAGTATCCTAAATGAGTTTCAAGAAAATTTGATAAATAGTTATGTAAAAGACGATGTTATAATCGTTAATCATTTTTCAGATTCATTATCAGTTAGCAAACCCAAAGACCTTGATAAGGTTAATTTCAATTTAAAAGAGATTTCAGGAATTAATTTCAGTAAGAGTTCAAATAAAAATTTAGTAGTTTATTGCATTACTAAACCAACAGAGTTGCAATCTTTGCTTTTCAAATCAGTTGACTTATTAAATGTTTATGATACTATATATTTTACACAGAGTCATGAGGTTGCTGAATTCGTTGCACAAAAAGGTATTTTCAAACTTGATAAACTTGAAGATTTTGAAAACGAAATAAAGAATCTGATAGATGAAAGATTAAAGAAAACTGAATCATCAATCAGCGAATTCGAAAAAGAATTAATTACGTTAGAACAAGACAAGAATAAAATGTTATCTGATTTTAATTCTCAGATTGAACAAAATGAAAGGATACATAAAGAAAATGAGAGGAAAATAATGGAATCTAAGTCAGACTTAGTTAAAATTAAAAGAATTTATCTAGATTTTACTCAAAAAATAAGGGATTTAGCTAATCAGTTACGATCGGGAAGAAGATATGAAGATGTTAAACATTTATATGAGGAAAATAAGAGAATTTTTATTAGAAGTATAGATGAATTAAAAATTCCGAATTTTACTAATAACATTCCTAAGGCTAAAGCTAAAACAGAATTAAAGCAAAATACATATCCATCTCCAGAGTACAATAGAGAATCTAATGAAAAGACAGATAAAAGCCAAAGGCGCGAACATCGTTCATCTTATCCAAAAGAACCTAGGCTGGATATTTATAAATTGTTAACTTTTATTTTGATTGCCGGGATATTAATTTTCACAATTGCTTATTTAATTTTATCAGGAAGTGACATTGAAAATACAAATCAAGAAACTCAAATCATAGAAAGTAAAAATGATGAGGCAAGTTCAAAGCCAGAAAGTCATATAGTTATAGAGGATAATCAAGCTATTAATAATGGTGGTACAAAAAATCAACTTAATCCTAAAAGTAATTCTGAATTAGCTCTTAATGATGTCCAAACGCTAAGTAAAAAATTGGAGTATAACACTCCATTGAAAGAAGTTGTTCAAGTTATTTATAATTGTAACCCCACTGATATAAAAAGTAAATATTTGGGGCAAGAAGATCTTTATGGTATTCAGGTGGTAAATTCTAACAAAAATTGTTTTGAAGAAAGGAATGGTATATTTTATTTTGTCCATGATACTTTGAGGCATTTACCTTGCCATAAACAATAAAAAATGAAACGTTTCTTCTGTAGTTCCTTTCTTTGCATTTTACTACTTGGATGTAATCATCCAGAAAGCAAAACTTATGAAAGAAATCAAGGTGAAAATAGTAATACTCAAAGCTTAAATGGAGTTTCGAATAATACTTTTACTGATATTGAAATTGAGCCAAGTGAAAGTAGCAACACTCTTCAAATGGAAATTGAAGATGGTGTCAGATATGTATGGATACAAATAAATGGAATAAGACTACGTTTTATTTTTGATACAGGCGCAAGCAGTATTAGTATTTCTCCAGCGGAAGCAACGGTTTTATATAGACAAGGGACGTTACGAAAAGAAGACATTTTGGATGTTGAGTATTTTCAAGATGCAACAGGTCGTATTTCTGAGGGCACCAAAATTAATCTACGTGAAGTAAAAATAGGCAACATGATTTTGGAAGATGTTAATGCAACTATTGTCGATAATGTAAATGCTCCTTTGTTGCTTGGGCAAACTGTGTTAGAAAGATTTGGTAAAATTGAAATTGATAATGATAATGGTCAAATTATATTTAAGTAGTTATTCAAGTTAATTGAATACACAATAATATTTTTCATATAAAGAAGTTGGTTTTATTATTCTCTTTATCATTTGACGGATTGATGGGTTATTTTGTGCCGAATGATATTCCTTTTTTTAGGGGTTAATTTTTTTTATAAATACATCTATATGAAATATTTAATTTTTTGGGTTGTAATTATTTCTTCCTTTTGCTTTTACATATATAATGAAAACCAGAATTGGCGAGAAGAAATGGTTTCAAAATATGGATATGTTTATGTAACTGCATATGGAGAAAAATACCATGCTTCATATCATTATCATAATAAAAATCATAGAATTACTATGTTGGAAGCATATGAAAGAGGAAAAGATGATTGTTCGGTTTGTAACTCTCCTACAATGGCAAATTTTAGTATGGAAAAAGATAAATTACCTTGGTATCAAATACATTGGTTTATTGCATTAGTTTTAATAACGGTAGGTTATGTGTTTGTATGTTTTAAATATGAAGAGTCGAAGAATAATTAAATCATGATGGGTATTCAATAAAATTAATTCAGCTTTCGCTTTTCTTACCATTTTCAAATCATTAGGTTAGTATATTTTTCTTTTTCAACTTCAATTTGATAATTTATTCTCCCATTCCTCCAATAGATTGCGGTCTTCTCCCATACCTTCACGAATATCAAATAATATCGATTTTTGCAATTATATAAAATTTTGTTTTTGTAGATTGTGAATTGAATAATTACATAGGCAAACTATTTCTGGAGTTAAAACAATTAGTTTCCGAATTTTAGTATTGAGATTTATAAAATTGCAAATAAAAAACTAAGAGGTTAAATTAATTTAAAACTAATTTATAATGAAAAAATTAAAATTATTTGCTTGGTTTTCTACTATAATTTGCACTATTTGGTTTATAGATAGAATCATTGAATTATCAAATTATAATACTAATTATGGTAGCCCAGCTGGTTCTCTTCCAATTATCTTAGAAACATTTTTTTCTTGTGAATTAATTCCGATTATTTTATGGTTGATTATCTCAATTGAAAAAATTCAAAAAACTCAGTTAAGAAATAAAATGAAGATATTAATAATATCAAATAATCCTGAAATCTTAACTTTTCATGAGAAATTGAAATCTATTGAAAATCAAAATGAGAAATTAAAAGAGGTATATCAGATTTTGAAAGAATCATATGAACAAAACCTTATGGATAATGATAAGTTTCAGAATGAAGATTTGAAATTAAGAGAGGAGGTTAAAAATCTTTTAGAAGAAAAAACCAACTTAACAAATCGCTTAAAAGCAATAGAAGATTTATATCCAGAGCTCACTAATTTAATAGCATTGAAACAAAAGGGAATAATTAATGATAAAGAATATAATGATAAAAAAAACGAACTAATAAATAAAAAAATACAAATGACAACTTAAACTTTGATACGTTGTTATATTGTCCTCCCCTTTTTTATTGAACATTTTTCAGGTCTCTCATATATTTGGTGAGTAACAATAGAAAGCAATACATCAAAAAATTATTATCCATAAACGTATATGTCCGACATAAAAACAATAACAGAAGCACTCATCAATTTTCGTAACGAACGCGATTGGGAGCAATTTCATAATCCCAAAGATTTAGCACTTGTATTCAATGTTGAGGCAGAAAATTGCTGGGTTTTAAAAATGGAATAAAATAAAAAATGCACCAACTCCCCAACGATAAAAACTTACCCATAGAAAAGTTAGCGGCTTGTTTCAATAGCACGTCTGCTACCTATAAATTCTATTGGCTATTGTCAATCGTTGATGCTTTGGAATCAAGAATAAAATCGGAGTCAACAATGATTCCCAAAAAGGAATTGTTTGCAAGAATGATAAGCAATGCTTGGTACACCGTAAATTATTTTCATGTTTCGTTTGGTGTGCAGGATAAATTACAATCCGCTATTGAAGCCATAAAAATTTCAGAAGGACTAACCATTGATGCCAATAAAAATGATATCATAAAAAAATTATTGAACACCGAAAATAACATTACAAAAAGAGAGCTTTTTCAGTTTAATAATAATGTACCACATTGGTTTTTGAGTCCTTGGTTTCCGGGAGAAGATAAAACTTCCATTTATAAAAAATCAAAT
>CALQKL020000160.1 GCA_943331145.2 Chitinophaga pinensis | reverse complement strand
ATTCAAATGGCTTTATTTGTTGTCCAATCCAATCTTTTTCATTTGCTAGGTATGGCACCAAAACTTCGAACCCTTTTTTAATTGACCTGCCTTTTGGGGTTTCGTAATTCCATAAATCTTCATTTAAAAAACTTCCCATTTGAGCAATCCAAAATAATGGTTCTAAAATAAAAGCTTCATAATGCAAAGAGATTGTTCTTTCCATTTCAAGCGGAAAAAAATACGTATCGTCCATTTGAGATTCTAATCTTTCTTTAACGCTTTCTATTGTAGATTTTGCAGCTTTATTATTTTTTGTAAACAATGCGAAACCCAATTTCTGTGCATCATACCAAATGCCGTGGTTGTTTTTTGCATTCATTTCTTCAATACCATTTTTACTGGTAGAAAACCATTCTAAATAAGCTTTAAACCAATCCTCCATACCTGCTTGTTCTTTTGAATTCCAATGTTTTGAATGCTGAAGTAACCCAATGGCATCGATTACCAATACAAATTCTCTGCTTTCTATTAATCCAATACCACGACCATCATTTTTACCTTTAATCGCTTGAGCAAAATTCAAATTTGGATTCATTTTGGTAGCCGGATCTAAAAACCAAGCTTTAATTTGAGCTACTGCTTTTTCGGCATACTTTTCATCATCAGAAAAATAATAAGCAAGGGAAAGGCTTTCAACCGATTTAATCATCAGTCCAATGTTTCCTTTGTCTTTATAATCCTTTGTTTCTGGATTTATTTCACCATCTCTTCTGATGTATGGAAGACCGTCTGGCTTTTTAGGATCAGGCCAAAAATAAATGGCAATGGTCATATAGTCATGCATATCACCACTTGGAGGAATTTGTTTTTTCTCCATCACCGTGTACAATTCCTTCACCGCCAAAGCTTCATCTGCTACACTCAATAACTTTTTATACGATGGCAAAAGCTTTGGGTCATTTTTTTTAAGCTTCGCTTTATTAATTTCCAATGCGTTTCTATCCATAGTAAAAACATTCAGTTTGCTTTCCTGAGATTTTGCCATGTTGATAAACAACATTGAAATTATAAAAAGCCAATAAGATTTATTTTTAATCATAATTTTTCTTATTTAATGATACGCAACCATCTTGTGATTGTACCATTTTTACCTCTGAATACAACTAAATAATTACCAGAAGCTACATTGTTTACCGTTAAATTAGTAGCTGAAAATCCTTTATTTACCAAGATGTCTTTTTGTGCTAAAAATTTACCTTGAGCATCGTAAACCATTACTTTTCCAATATCTGTTTTTGGTGAAAATAATTTCAAATACACTTGGCCGTTATTATAATAAGCAACCATTGTTTGAACCGTGCTGTCTTCTGGATTTATCGTTAATGAACCACTTCTATATGTAATATCGTAATTATCCGCATCTGCCGAACCCGCTACAACACTATAAACACCTGGGGTTGAATTCAATGTTGCAGTTGTTGTAATCATGGGTTGAGCAGAAAGAACAGAAGTTGTTTCGCCTAAAACAAACCCATTATAATCTAAAGTAAATGCTGGATTTGCGGTTCCTTCAACTTTAGATGTATCTCTAACGCTTATCAGTAGTGGTGCTTTATTAACAACTATAGTTATGAGCACATCATTTGCAGGGAAATAAGCATCATTGCCCGGTTGTGACACAACAATAGTTGCAGTTCCAACACCTACAATTTGAAGTATCGTTCCGTTTATAGTTGCCACCGATGGATTAGAACTTGTAGATACAAGCGGAATGCTGCTATTTGTGCTATTTACTTGAATATTATAAGTTGATGTGCCGTAAGTGATTGCAGGTACATTAACATAAGTAATGGTTTGATTTTGTTTTGCCAAAACCGTTAACGTTCCTGCTACAAAACTAATATTGTAATTAGTCGCAGTTGCTCCTGAAGCAGTAATCGGATAACTACCAGGCGTAGACGATGTAACAGCAGTAGTAGATAGATCAGCTGGTGTAGTTAAAACAGATTCATTTTCAGCATATACAAACCCAGTATAAGAAGCTGTTAATGTAGGATTTACAGTTCCTTCAAATTTCGACAAATCATTTGCCGTAATGCTTAGGTTCGCCTTGTTGATTGTTAATGTTTGTGTTTGTGTTGCTGCAAGATAAACACCATCAGATGCTTGTGAAGCAGTAATATCTGTAGTACCAACGCCAACAATATGTATAACACCTGCACTTGAAACAGTTGCAACAGATGTATTTGAGCTTGTATATTCTATTGGTTGTGCTGTATTTAAACTTGTAGCGCCCGAGCTAAAATCAGGATTACCGTAAGTTCTATTGGCTAATGCATTAAAAGTAAATGCAGATATTAAAGGGACAGATCCTATACTATAGTTCCCTGTAGAAGTTGTAGGACCAAATGCTGTGTTGGTGGTATTGTTTCCTGTTCCAAATGGAGTATCCCATGCAGTACCGGTATTTTTTATAATTCCAATTCTTGAATTGGCTTGTGTAGTAAATAAGCCTCCTTCCAACAATTCATCCCAACCGAAATCTAAGCCAATATCTCCTGAACCAGAAGAACGTCCTACTTTCCATACTGCATTTACAACTTTAGATAATTCTGCTGGAACTAATGGTGTACCAGAAACCAAACCATTGTCTGTAATGCCTTCAAATACTGAAGCCAATAAGGTTGAATTAGTTGTAGATGAAAGTGTTACAGGTAAATAATAAGTAGTAGATCCAACAGGGAAAAGTTTAGCTCCATTAACTAGGTCAATTCTTAAAGTTCCCGTATTCGTTCCATTGCTTAAAGCAACAATATGCTTAGCATTTGTAAAAGGCGCTCCGCCAATATCTTTTCCATTTTTTATTCTAATGGTATCTGTAGCACGAATAGAAAATAATCCGCTATTAATGGTTAATACACTGTCAATTACAGCTGAACGATTTGATGTACATGCCGCATTGAACGTTACATTTCTCATAGTAGAAATGGTGATATTACTAAAAGGCTGTGTTGTTGGTGCATCAAAATAATAATCCGTTAAACTTGATAAAGACAAACTTCCTACACCGCTTAATCCACCATCGATACCATTTGCATTTGACGTACGCAATACTGGAATATTTCCTGAAATGGTTACGCTTGTAGGTGTTGCAGTTAGCGCATTTGAAATGGTAATCGTACTTGCACTAGATGAGGTACCAATGATAAAAGTATTGGCAGGAATTCCATTGCCCGATATTTGTAACCCATTTGCAACGCCTGCTGTGTTTGCAGCACTTCCATAAACTGTTGGATCAAAAACAATTGAATATCCTCCAATTGTGCCAGAAGCAACATTTGATGTTACTGGAGCTACAAATACAGTCCTAAATGCACCTGTGCCAGAAATGGTTTTATTTTGAAGATTTAAAACACCGTTATTTGATGATGTTGAAGAACCATTTATTACAAGATTTGCGTTTAAAGTTACATTAGCAGTAGGCGAAAGTGTGAATGCGCCAATTGGTTCAAAAGTTCCAGCCCCACTGATGTTTTGTGGTGTCAATCCTTTCATTAATAATGTAGAGGAAGTAAATCCTGTTGCAGAACCAAACACGCCATTATTTAAAATGTTTCCAGAAATGGGAGATGAACCAGATGTTTTCAAATAAAAACTAGAACCTGCATCTATGGTTAAATTATCCATGTTGTAAAATGCATCTCCAATTACAACTGCACCGCCTCCTATTTCTACATTTGAGAACTTTCTTGCACTAAATAAATTGGAAGAAGTAACCGTAGCACTAGGTATACTCGCTTCAATTCTGAATGTGCTGCCTGTTTTAAATTCAATTGGATTGAAACTACTTGTGTTTGTAAATATATTATTCCCGCCTAAAAAAGTTAATTTAGATCCATTGTTAAATACGATTGCACCAGGGACCCCACTACTTGAACCAAATGGATATTGACTACTTGAAACTCCCAAGGATGAAAATGTATTATTTACTTTCACTCTGCACTCTGATCCATTTTCAAAAAATATGGCACCACCTGTTTGTGGATTTACCGAAGATAATTTTGAAGCCCCATTAATTAAATATAAATTTCCAAAAACCCTACCAGTTGCAGTAGCCGATAATGCAATTGTGCTTCCTGCTGAATCTATTAAACTATTTTGCACAGTAGAATTTAAAGTACAGCCTGCGTTTATCAATAAATCTTCGGCATTTGTTGCATCACCACCGATTGCAATAGTACCCGTACTTGCGGATGTTTTTACTAAAGTCAAATTGGCGCCATTTCTTAAAACAAGTTGAGCGAAAGAAGTTGAGCCACAGGTTGCTGTAATATTACCTAATGTTGGCGTTGAACCTCCTACGTTAGTTCCATCTACAATTAAGATATCAGTTGCTGCTGATGCAGTCCTTACTGTTCCCGAACCATCCAAAGCGGTATTCCATTTACTGTTGCTTGTGAAACTTACCGTTGCAGTAGACCCTGTCCCTCCAACCCAATAATATGTTGTTTGGGAAAATGTAAATAATGACGAACAAATTAATGTCAGTACAAATAATAGATTTTTCATTTTTTGTTTTTTTATTCTAAGAAATTCAAAGGGGGTAATATGAATTTATATCCGTTAAATTATTTTAAAGCGATTTTATTATTGAAAAAAGTCTTCTCTCATTGGATTGAATACATCTACCAATACACCTTCTTCCAAACAAACTACACCATGTACTAAATTTGATTCTACATAAAAAACATCTCCTGCATTTAGGATTTGTTTTACACCATCAATTTGAACTTCAAATGAACCGCTTTCAATCAAAGTCATTTGAATGTGTGGATGCTGGTGTAAGGTACCGATTCCGTCTTTATCAAAAGCTACTCTAACCATCATCAGATTTTTATCGTAAGCCAATATTTTTCTTTTTACACCTGGAGCCATTTGTTGCCATTCTATAGTAGTTCCATTTACAAAAGGTTGTTGTGTTAGCTCCATTGATTGTGTTGTTGACATGATTTTTGATTTTTGAAATTATAAAGTTGTGTTTTTATTTTAAATTTTTATTGTTGTATCTAATTAAAAAAGGACCATTCCATTTTAACATTTCGCCCTCATAAAAATATTCATGAAGAGCAGATTTATTGTTGTCATTATTGCATTGTATTGCTAGTAATTTCTGTTTATTAATTACAATTTCTGCAACCGTATATATTGCATCATCTTGTAACTTATTTATAGTACTTACAACAGAATTTGTGTTTGAAGAGATTTCTGTTACGGGATCAAAATTACCATGTGATTCAATGACATTAATGAATGTTTGATTTTGGCTTTTTGTTCTTAAAATATAAGAGGGGTCGTGCCTTAAATTAAAATTAGGATCACT
>CALQKL020000159.1 GCA_943331145.2 Chitinophaga pinensis | reverse complement strand
CCATTGGCATCATTCGTCCATTGTAAGGTTTCGTCAACCAATTTGTTTTTTATATTTTTCCCAAGTGCGGCTACAGAACTCACATGAACCAGCTTTTTTATGTTCGCAGATAAACAAGCATTTACTACATTGGCAGTAGTCTCGTAATTGATGCTATAAAGTTGTGCTCTGTGTTTAGGTGAGTAGCTGATAAATCCAGCGCAATGATATACATAATCTACATTTTCCATGATTTCTTCAAGTTGAATTACATCAAGTAAATCACATTGAATGGGCATTAGATTTTCATTACCGGTTGAAGCAATTGGATGTTGATGATAAACTGCTTTTACTTTTTTACCCTCTTTCAATAATTGATTCACCAATTCGGCACCCAATAAGCCGGATGCGCCAGTAACCAAATGATATTTTTGATGAGTCATTATTTTGGTAATTTAAAAGTCAAAATGCAAAAGTTAAAATGCTCAATCCATTTTTTGAATTTTCACTTTTGATTTTTTACTTGGCATAATCATAAAATCCTTTCCCCGTTTTTCTGCCCAACTCGTTATTTTTTACTTTTTTGATTTGTAAAGTAGAAGGTTCAAAACGAAGTTCGTGATTAAATGCTTCATATAAAGAAGTAGTTACGGCAAGATTGATATCGTTTCCAATTAAATCCATTAATTTAAATGGTCCCATTTTAAATCCTGTTGCTTCCATAATTTCATCGACAGTATCCATGGTCGCCAAATTCTGTTCCACCAATTTCATGGCTTCTAAATAATAATGACGTGCCACTCTATTTACAATAAAGCCTGGCGCATCAATGCAAAGCACGGGTGTTTTTTTGAGGCTTAAACAAAGTTGCATCAGCGTAGAAATTACATCATCCGATGTTTTTTCGGCTTTAACCACTTCAACCAATTTCATGATTTGTGCTGGGTTGAAAAAATGCAAACCAGCTACGCGCTCAGGATTTGAAATGCCTTGCTGCAATAGATTTATTGAAAGCGATGAGGTGTTGCTGGCAAAAATGGTAGATCGCTCATTAATTGCCGCCAATTGATTGAATAAATTGATTTTAATGTCTGCTTTTTCAACTATGGCTTCGATGATTAATGGGGCAATACAATCTTCAATTTTAGTTGTAAAAATCAAACGTTGAAGTATATCAGATTTGTCTCCTTCGCTAATTTTATTTTTTTCTACAAGCGTGTCTAAATTTTTATTGATGCTTTTTTGAGCATTCGCAATAACGGTTTCATTGGTATCAAACAAGATGGTATGATATTCGTTTTGAGCAGCACATAACGCAATTCCACTTCCCATGGTTCCTGCTCCTGTTACACATATTTTGTTGATCATGAAAAAAAAATTAAAAATTAAAAAGTCAAAAATTAAAAAAATACTTAATTGGTATTGAATTTATCCTTTCTATAATATTGTAAACCCACCGTTTTAACGGTGGGCTATGAGAATTGTTCCCCCAATATTTAGAAATTCGAAATAATTTTTTAAATCGAATTAATTCCTTTTGAATTATCGTACACCCACCGTTGAAACGGTGGGCTATAAAAAATATCAAACCATCTAAATTCGAAATGATTTAAAATGTTTTTTAAACGTTTCCAAGCTTTTGATTTTATCGTACACCCATCGTTAAAACGGTGGGCTATAAAAAAATGTCAAACCACAATTCTTATATTGGAACTAAATTCAACCTTTTGTAAGGGTTGAAAATATGCAACCCCTACCCCTACTATTTCTTCAAACTCACTTTTGCAATCGCAATTTTTGATTTACCCAACATTCTATCTTCTTTTCCAACAATGTATAAATCTTTTCCTAATCCAGAAGCCAATCTTGGCATTGCTGTTGGCACATCATCATTGCTAAATAAAATACTGCGTGTATATTTTCCCGTTATTAAATCTAAATCAACTGAAAAACATTCCGATTTTCTGAAGTAACTCATTTTTCTTAGTCTTTGTCCAAGCTCTAACGTAGTTAAATTCTTCTTATGGTCGTTGAAAATAATTGATGCTGTGCTATTGCCTGCCAAGACGCCAAAACCAGCATAAAAAGGCATGTTTGATTCTGAAGCATTAAAGAAATTACTTCCTAAACTAAATGAAATTCCACCAAAACCAGAGTTTGATCCAGTTTGAATAACTTCACGTTGTTGTTTTGGTAAAACATGAAACCAAGTTATGTCGCCTTTTGTGTCAACTTTTGTCATCATAATATCACCACACTCATACACTTGATAGTAGGTAGTTCTTGACGCTCCCATTCCACCACCAACACCACCAGAATAAGTGGTTGTAGAATATTCATAATGGTGGTATTTCTCTGCAAGGATTACCAATCCACTATCAGGAGTGTATAAGAAGTTTCTAAATTTCATATACTTTGAAAAGCCATCTTCTTCATTTTGAATTTTTTCAAGTTTCTCTCTTTCTCTTCTTTCAGAACGACTTTCTTCATCACCATTTTCTTCAGGTGTTTCATCTAGTTTGGTAATCAAACTGGTATTGATTTCTTTAGAGCTTGTATTGATAACTTCTCCAGTTGTAGGGTTAATTCTTTGTACTAAAATACCATTGATTTCATTTCCTCTTTTTTCATTGCTGTAGAAAGCAGATATTACCAAATCACGCTGTGGAATTTGAATCACTTTTGTGCTAATCAACCATTTTCCTGTAATTTCTGTGTTGATTTCTTTTACCAATGCACCTTGCGGACTGTATATTCTGATGTTGTATTTTAAAAAATCTAGAAAGCGTGATTTTTTCTTTTTCCCTTCCTGATATTCGTATACCCTTCCAACCATTACTACATTTCCATTAGAGATATACAACACATCTTCTAATTGATAGGTTTTCACTTCAAATTCATTGGTTATGGCAATCGACTTTCCGATTTGTTTTAATTTATTATCAAACTCTCTAACCTCATAATTGTTTTTGCCATTCCCTTCTACAGAACTAACAATCACCATTTTAGTGCTATCTGCATTGTATGTTATGTTGAAATTGATATCATCTCCTTTTTCCTCTTTTTGCCAATTGGTAATTTCGGTCCATTCACCAATTAATTCACCACTATTTTTGTTTGCTTGAGCAGCAAATAACGTGAGCTTTTTTTCTTTTCTTTCATATTTTGAAGCAAGCACAAAAAGTTTTTCTTTTAAGAAAAAGAATCGTTCGTATTCTTTCCCGTTTAATTCTTTATTAAAATCCTGACGATAAACTTCGGTTAGATTTTTATCCAATTTAATTAAAGTAGCCGACTCGCGCATGGTGGCTCCAATTACAAAATACGACTTCAAAGCCATGTGTGATTCTTTCACATAAACCCCAGTATTGTCGGCGAAAACAACTTCCAAATCGGTACTGCCTTTTCTCATTTTAAATTCCTCACCCCAAGTAACGGAAGCTTTTTGAGCGTTTAGAAACTGAAATGATAGTACAGTAAACAATAAAATCTTGATTTTTTTCATATTATAGGTTGGTTTTAAATTGCTGAAGTAAATTGTTTTAAAAATCGAACATCATTCTCACTGAACAACCTCAAGTCTTTTACTTGATAGGTTAACATGGTAATTCTTTCGATGCCCATTCCAAATGCAAAGCCGGTATATTTTTTACTGTCAATCCCACAGTTATCAAGCACGGAAGGGTGTACCATTCCACAACCTAAAATTTCTACCCAGCCCGTTCTTTTGCAAACGCTACAACCTTCGCCACCACAAATCAAACAACTGATGTCCATTTCGGCACTTGGTTCGGTAAATGGAAAATATGAAGGACGGAAACGAACCTTTACATTTTCGCCAAACATTTCTTTTACAAAAAAGTAAAGGGTTTGCTTGAGATCTGCAAAAGATACATTTTCTGCAATGTATAAACCTTCCACTTGATTGAAAAAGCAATGCGCTCTTGCACTTATGGTTTCGTTTCTATACACCCTTCCTGGACAAATAATTCTCAAAGGCAATTCGCCTTTTTCCATTGCCCTAATTTGCGCACTGCTGGTATGTGTGCGCAATAGCCAATCTGGATTTTGGCTGATGTAAAAAGTGTCCTGCATATCTCTTGCAGGATGATTTTCTGGTAGATTTAATGCGGTAAAATTATGCCAATCGTCTTCTATTTCTGGACCTTCGGCAACCGAAAAACCCAAGCGTTGAAATATTGAAATAATTTTATTGTGTACAATACTGATGGGATGACGCGCACCTAAATTTATTGGCTGACCCGGCAAACTTAAATCCATATTGATATCTGCCTGATCCCCTTTGGTTTCAACCAAACTAGAAAAACGCTCAAATGCCGCTTCTGTAAACAACTTAAACTCGTTCAAAAGTTGTCCGGCATCTTTTTTTTGTTCAACTGGCACGTTTTTCATTTCGCCCATGATGGCTTTTACAATGCCCTTTGTGCCTAAATATTTTATGCGAAATGCTTCCAGTTCTTCTTTATTGGTAACAACTGAAGATTCGATTTCCTTTTTATTTTGCTCAATTTGAGTCATTAAATCGTTCATGCGGCAAAGGTAATGGGCATTTTTTAAAATGTAAGATTGATTTTTTGAATTATTTTTTTCTATAACTTTAAGAAAAAATATAACTATGTCACTATTCAAATCTGGAAATCCTACACTTGCTGAAAATAAATTCAGAAGTACAACAATCACTACTATTACCGACGAAAATGCAATGACCATCAAGGGTACATTGAATAAATTTGGCTTTATGTTGCTAATGCTGATGGGCTCGGCATTTTATTCTTGGAAAGAAGCCGATAATGCAGGCGCAAACGTAATGCCGATGATACTTGGCGGTGCAATTGGCGGATTGGTCATTGCCATCGTGTTAATTTTTAAAAAAGAGTGGGCTCCATTTTTGGCACCACTTTACGCATTATTAGAAGGCTTATTTATAGGTGCGGTTTCTTCATTTTTTAACCAAGCTTATCCTGGAATTGTGATGCAAGCGGTTGGTTTAACGTTTTCTGTTGGTATCGGTATGTATTTTCTTTATGCTATGCGCATCATTAAAGCTACTGAAAAGTTTAAGTCTATTTTAATCACAGCTACCGTAGGTATCGCCTTATTTTATTTCGCCATCATGATTTTAAGAATGTTTAGCGTAAATATTAATGAAACCATGTCGTTTGTAAATGGGGGTGGTCCATTGGGTATTGGGTTTTCATTGGTTATTGTGGCAATTGCAGCTTTGAATTTGATTTTAGATTTCGATATGATTGAGCAAGGTGCCGAAATGGGCGCTCCAAAATATATGGAATGGTACGGCGCTTTCGGTTTAATGGTAACTTTTGTATGGTTATATATGGAAATATTGAGGTTGTTATCGAAGTTTAGTAGTAGAAATT
>CALQKL020000158.1 GCA_943331145.2 Chitinophaga pinensis | reverse complement strand
GAGTATATATCGATCAATTTTTTTCATTCAAAAGCAAGATAGGGATTTTTTAAAAGAATATGGAAGGTGTTTGGGGTTTGGCGTATGAACATCTGCAGACGAGAATCCCAACCTTTTGAACTCATTGAACTTATTGAACCTTTTGAACACATTCAACCTCATAAACCTCTCAAACATCATAAACCTCTAAAACATAGTTCCCCACAATCCACCCTGTTGTCCAGGCGTTTTGGAAATTAAACCCACCGGTGATGCCATCTACATTTATGATTTCGCCGGCAAAATAAAGTCCAGGGATTTTTTTGCTTTGCAATGTTGATGAATCTATTTCAGATAATTCTATTCCTCCGGCAGTTACAAATTCTTCTTTAAAAGTTGTTTTCCCTTTTACTTCAAATTCGCAACTGCACAAAAATTTGATGAGTTTGTTTTGCTCTTTTGCAGGTAAATCCGCCCATCTGATTTCTGGATTAATATTAGATTGAACAAGAAAATGTAACCATAATCTAGAAGGGATTCCAAAAGGGTTTCTATTGACAATTTTTTGATTGGCGATTTCAAATCGAAGCAACCTGAATTTTTCAAGCAATGTATTTTCGTTGTATGCAGGAAGCCAATTGACTTGGATGTTGAAATGATAGTTTTTTTGTGCCAATTCAACTGCAGCCCATGCGGATAATTTTAAAACACCCGGCCCGCTTAAACCCCAATGTGTAATTAATACCGGACCGGATTGTTGCAATTTGGTGCCGATGATTTTTACGGTTGCTTCAGGAACTGAGACACCCATTAATTCTGTAATTGGATTTTTTGGAATATTAAAAGTAAATAAAGAAGGGACTGGTTCAATAATGGTGTGGCCTAAATTTTTCATCCAATCAAACTGTGATGATTTTGGGAAACCACCACAAGCAATACAAATAAAATCAGCGTGAATGGATTTTGTTTTGGCGTAATTAATATTAAAATTATTGGCTGAAACAACATCAATTTTATTGACATCCGCATTCATAATAATTTCCACACCGTATTTCTGAGCTTCGTTCAATAAACAATCAATAATGGTTTGAGAAGAGTTCGTAATGGGAAACATTCTACCATCTGACTCTGTATGAAGCGAAATACCTCTTTCATTGAACCACTCAATGGTATGCGTTGTGTTAAATTGATGGAATGCTTTTTTAAGGAAAGCACTGCCTCTGGGATAGTTTTTAATCAGTTCGCTAACTGTAAAACAAGCATGGGTAACATTGCATCTACCACCACCACTTACTTTAACTTTTGAAAGCAATTTTGAATATTTTTCAAGCAACACTACTTTTAGTCCTACATTTAAACGTGCTGCATTAACTGCACAAAAAAAACCTGCAGCGCCACCACCAATTACTACAAGGGTTTTATTTTTCATTTTGTGCAAAGATTATATTGAGCTTAGAAACTTATTTCTATTAAAGATTAATTATAACTCCAAGAAAGGTTTATATTCTTTTTTTCCGCTTCTTCAATTAATTCAAAAGAAGATAGTACATCAGGTTCTGTTTTTGTAACACAAACATCATGTTCAAAATGAGCAGACACTTTTTTATCCTTTGTTAAAACCGTCCATCCATCTTCAGATTGAAAAATATCTTTCACCCCTAAATTTATCATGGGTTCAATGGCTAAAACCATGCCTTCTTTTAACTTCGGCCCGTATCCTTTTTTTCCATAATTGGGTACTTGTGGATCTTCGTGAAGTTTTCTTCCTAAACCATGACCTACCATTTCTCTAACAACGCCAAACCCATGTTTTTTTTCTGTATGTTCTTGAATGGCATTTGAGATATCGCCAATTCGATTACCAGCTCTGGCTTTTTCAATTCCAAAATATAAAGACTCTTTGGTGACTTTTAGTAAACGTTTTAATTCGTTATCAATTTCTCCAATGGCATAAGTATAAGCGCTATCACCATGAAATCCATTTTTCAAAACGCCAATATCGAGCGACAAGATATCTCCATCTTTTAGTTCATAATTTCCTGGAAAACCATGAACAACTGCATCATTCATTGAAATGCAAGTAGCATAAGGAAACCCATGATAGTTTTTAAAAGAAGGAATTGCTTGTTGATCCAAAATGAATGTTTCCACAAGTTCATTGATTTTTAAAGTGGAAATACCTGGTTTTAAAAAAGGGATTACAGCTTCATGTGCTTTACCTACCAATAGGCATGAGATGCGCATGATTTCAATTTCTTCTTTGGTTTTGTATTGTATCATCAGAAACTATTTATTAAAACAAACCCCAACGAAAATCGCCGGGGTTTAAATATTTGTAAAGTGAATTTTTAATTTTACATACCGCTTGGTACGATTTGTTGTTGTCTTCCTTGGATTCTTCCAGAGTTCATTAAACCATCGTATTGACGCATTAACAATTGCGTTTCGATTTGTTGTAAAGTATCTAAGATTACACCAACCATGATTAACAAAGATGTACCTCCAAAGAAAGTTGAAAATCCTTGAGACATACCTAAAGCCAATTGGAACAAACCTGGCAAAATACCAACGATAGCTAAAAGAACAGCTCCTGGTAAAGTAATTCTATCCATTATTGTTCCGATGTAATCAGCTGTTGGTTCACCAGGCATAACACCAGGGATAAAACCATTATTTTGCTTTAATTCTTCAGCCATTTGTTTAGGGTTGAAAATTAAAGCCGTGTATAAGAATGTAAATGCAATTACACAAACTGAGTAAACAATCATATAAATGAAATCAGTGTGATCTGTGAAATGACGTGCCCAACCCGAACCAGTAAATCCAGTAAAGATTGTAGGTAAAAACAAAATCGCTTGGGCAAAGATGATTGGCATTACACCAGAAGCATTTACTTTCAATGGTAAGAAATTATGAGCTCCTCCAGTTTGACGATTACCTACAATTTGTTTAGCATATTCAACAGGCACTTTTCTTGTACCTTGAACAAGCATAATTAACCCCATGATAATTGCTACTAAGAATAAAATTTCAACCAACATTAATAAGATTCCACCAGCACCTCTTTGAGCAAAACGTGCTGTCCACTCTTGTCCGAAAGATTGAGGGAAACGAGCTAATATACCAATCATAATGATGATAGATGTACCGTTTCCTAACCCTTTATCTGTAATTTTTTCACCTAACCACATTACAAATAAAGTACCAACAGTTAAAATGATAATGGTTGAAGCCCAGAAGAAACTGCTGTATGCAGGAATTAGAGCTTCAGCGTTTGATGGACTTTTAAGATACCCGATATAAGCTGCGGCTTGAAAGGCTGTTATTAAAACAGTTAGATATCTTGTCCATTGGTTAATTTTCTTTCTTCCGCTTTCTCCTTCTTTTTGAACTTTTGCCATTTGAGGGACAAGGATAGTCATTAATTGCATGAATATAGAAGCCGAAATATAAGGCATAATACCCAATGCAAAGATTGAAGCTTTAGAGAATGCACCACCAACAAAAGCATCTAATAAACCTAAAACTCCAGAGCTTGCGCTTTGGCTAAGGTTGCTTAATTTATTGGGATCAATACCTGGTAATACAATGAATGAACCAAGGCGATATATAAAAAGCAATAGAATAGTAAATGTAATTTTATTACGTAGTTCTTCAATGCTCCAAATATTTTTTAAGGTTGATATGAATTTCTTCACAGAGTTTTATGATTTAGAATTATCAAAAAAATAAAAAAGACACAACTATAAAATTGTGTCAGACAAATATCGGGAAATTATTTTACAATTTCAACAGTTCCACCAGCAGCTTCGATTGCAGCTTTCGCTTTTTCGCTGATAGCATTTACTTTGAAAGCATATTTTCCTTTAATTTCACCGTTACCTAATACTTTAACTAAATCAGTTTGACCGATCAAGCCATTAATGTAAAGATTTGATAGGCTGAATTCTGTAATGCCATATTTTTCAGCGTAATGATCAATTTTTCCAACGTTGATCACTTTAAATTCTACTCTATTGATATTGGTAAACCCACGTTTTGGAATACGACGTTGAATTGGCATCTGACCGCCTTCAAAACCTTTTTTACTTTTGTAACCTGCTCTACTTTGTCCACCTTTGTTACCTTTTGTAGATGTACCACCTTTACCACTTGCTTCACCACGTCCAATTCTTTTTTCTTTGTGTGTAGAACCTTCTGCTGGTTTTAATGTATGTAATTTCATGTTTTTGATTTTTTACTTACGGGGTATCACCCCTCGCTAATTATTAAATATTGTGTAAAAAATTTATGCTCCTAAAAAGAGCATAAATTAAATTAAATTTCTTCTACTTTTACCAAATGATGCACTTTAGTAACCATACCTAAGATTTGAGGTGTAGCTTCTACTTCAACAGATGCATTCATTTTTTTAAGACCAAGCGCAACCATTGTTCTTTTTTGGCGTTCTGATCTATCAATTACACTTTTAACTTGTGTTACTTTTATCTTTTTCATACTTGAAAATTAAATTAATCTAAAAAATTACCCGTTGAACACTTTTTTCAAAGAAACGTTTCTTGTTTTTGCAATAGAAATTGGTTCACGTAAACTTGCTAATGCTTTGAAAGTAGCTTTAACTACGTTGTGTGGATTTGCAGAACCTAAGTTTTTTGCCAAAACGTCGGTAATACCTGCAAACTCTAACACGGCACGCATGCTACCTCCTGCGATTACACCAGTACCATGTGCAGCTGGTTTAATCAAAACCTTTGCAGCACCTTCTTTACTTAATTGATCGTGAGGGATTGTACCATGCATTACTGGAACTTTAATTAAGTTCTTTTTTGCATCTTCAATACCTTTAGTAATAGCTTCTTGAACTTCTTTAGCTTTTCCTAAACCATGACCAACTACACCTGCTTCGTTACCTACAACCACTAGAGCTGAGAAACTAAAAGCACGTCCACCTTTTGTTGTTTTTACAACACGATTGATAGCAACAACTTTCTCTTTTAATTCAAGATCGCCGGCCTTCATTTTATTTGTAATTACGTTTGACATTTATTCTATTTGAATGTTGAAATAAATCTATTTTTAAAAATCTTAAAAGTTGTATTAAAAATCTAAACCACCTTCTCTTGCACCTTCTGCAACAGCTTTAACTCTACCATGATATACATAACCACTACGATCAAATACTACTTTTTTGACACCTAATTCAATTGCTTTTTTTGCGATTGCTTCACCTACCATTTTGCTTTTATCAACTTTAGGTGCTTTTTGTGCGTTAATGTCTTTTTGTTTTGATGAAGAAGCGGCAATTGTTGTACCAGAATTATCATCAATTAATTGAGCATAAATATCTGTATTGCTTCTAAAAACTGTTAGACGTGGAATAGCTGAAGTGCCACTCACTTTTTT
>CALQKL020000157.1 GCA_943331145.2 Chitinophaga pinensis | reverse complement strand
TCAATTATGGAAAATGTTGTTAAGAAATTAAATCTCTATGCCCCTATTTCTCAACAAGGTAAAATCAGAACTTTATCTGCCTATACCCTTTCGCCTGTTACCATCATTGTTGAAAAACCGGATGAAATTATTGAATCAAAAAACATCAAATTCACTTATGAAAAAGAAGGTGAAAAAATATTTATAGAAGGCAATTATTCAGGAAAATTAAACGAATGGATTAATACCAAATATGCAAAAATAAAATTTGTAAAAAATAAAAATCATCAGCATTCCGAATCACAGAAACCATTTGAATTCTCCTTAGTGCCTATTAAAGAAATGACCATGCGTTTGTTGGGTGCATTACAAATCACATCAGCCAATAAATTATCATCAATTATTTCCCTCAGTTACAAAGATGAGGTTCCAAAAAGAGCAGAGAATGTTTTAAATGAATTGATTTTCATGTACGATCAAGCGGCAATTAACGAAAAGAATTCGTTGGCAAAAAACACCCTTCAATTTGTAAATGAAAGATTAAATGCGGTAGCAACAGACCTTGATTCCATTGAACGTACCGTGCAAAAGTATAAAGCAGGAAGAGGCGCACAAGACATTAGTACACAGGGGCAATTATACTTACAAAATGTAAGCGACAATGATCAAGAACTAGGTAAAATAAATACACAATTAGCCATTTTAAATCAAGTAGAAAATGCAGTTGGCAAAGGTGATGGTGGATCATTAGGAATAAACCCCTCATCTATTGGCATAAATGATGCGGGATTAACACAAATGATTTCCGATCTCAATAACAAAGAATTGGAATACGAAAAATTGAAAAAAACGGTAGCTGAAAACAATCCAATGTTAATTTCAATTCGCGACCAAATTAATAAATTAAAACCGGATATTCAATATAGCCTTGTTAATCAACGTAAAAGTTTAGAGATAAGCCAACGAAACATTATGCGTACAAACAATACGTACAATTCAATGCTGAGTTCAATCCCACAAAAAGAACGCGATATTCTTGAAATTAGTAGAGATCAAAATGTAAAAAATGGCATTTATTCATTTTTACTACAAAAAAAGGAAGAGGGTGAATTGTCATATGCTTCAACACTTTCTGATAGCCGAGTTATCAATAGTGCCCAAGCGAGTAAATATCCAGTTAGTCCAAACAAAAAATTAATTTTCATAGGTGCTATATTGGCTTCTATATTTTTTGGGATTTTACTTATTACTGCCCAGGATTTTTTAAGTAGTAAAATTTTATATCGAAAAGATTTAGAATCAATGACATCTATTCCTGTATTGGGCGAAATTGCTCAAAACGAAGGGAATGAAAGCATTATCATTGAAGCTGGGAAACGAAGCTTTATTGCCGAAGAATTTAGAAAAATAAGAGCATCGCTACATTTTCTAGGAATCAATGCTACACAAAAAAAGATTTTAGTTACTTCTAGTATTCCTGGAGAAGGTAAAAGTTTTATTTCTGGAAATTTCGCCATTAGCAACGCCTTATCAGGGAAAAAAGTATGTCTGGTTGATATTGACTTGCATAATCCTGGTCTTGGAAAAATGTTTGGAAAATCTACTGAAGATTTCGGAATGAGTGATTACTTAAACGGAAAAAAACAAGCTGAAGACATCATAACAAAAGTTCCTAAATTTGAAAATTTATTTTTTGTATCCTCAGGCACACTTCATGAAAGTCCTTCAGAATTACTGTTAAATGGGAAAGTCGAGACATTCATAGAATATTTAGAAACTAAATTTGATTTAATCATTTTGGATACTGCGCCATCTGTTTTAATTACAGATGCTTATTACTTAACCAATTTATGCGATGCTACTTTATATATAGTTAGGCATAAACATACACCTAAAATGATCATTAAGAGAATAGATGAAACAATGGAAATAAATCCTTTAAAAAATGTTGCCATAATATTTAATGGTGTCAAGAAGAGAGGTTTTTTCAAAAATAATTATGGCTATGGTTATGATTATGTTTATGGAGGAAAATATGGCCCAACAGACGACAAAAAAAAGAAATCAAAAAAACAATAACCTAAATCATATTAAATCATAAAAAAATCATTCCTTAAAATTATGATTCGTAAGTAGTTCTACTTATATTTGTTTCATAAGAAAATCTAACCAATTTTTATCTTAATATTCTAACCGAAGCAACCTACAAACACCTAATCCGATGAGGAACTGCATTTTTAATCACCCAATCACGCGTTATGAATAAAAATTGGTATGCAGTTTACACAAAGTCTAAATGCGAAATCAAAGTTTCATCTTTGTTAGCTAAGAAAAAAATTGACACCTATTGCCCTATTAACAAAATAAGCAATGGTGAAAAAAGTGAAAATGAAAAGTTTTTACTTAACCCGCTTTTCCCATCTTTTGTTTTTGTTTTTATCACACCCGATCAGATTGAATATATCAAACAGCAGAATGACATCATAAATTTTGTATATTGGCTTGGTAGACCAGTTCAATTGAAAGGAATAGAAATTGAAAGTATTCAAGAATTTGTAGCTGTTTATAACAACGTATATATCGAAAAGTCTGACGTTTCAATAAATAAAATGGTACGTGTAGTTACCAAACACCCCATGATTTCTACAGAAGATGATGTTATTGTAATGAAACGCACCATTATTAAACTAACATTACCCACGCTTGGCTTTACGCTTTGTGCACTAGCTAGCTTCGACAATGTGGGTTTTTCAGAAGAAGAATTCAGAATCCCTCAAATGGTTTCTTAAATGAAATTTGCTTGATTTTGTGAATACTTATACAACAAAAAAATCATCTTATAATTTTATTAAAATACAACTTAATTAAATCGAGTTCTATTTTTGAATACATTCCATAATTCGTTGATTGCAATGATTCAGTATGAACAATGCAGTTTATTAAAAAAAAACAACCTAATTTTAATCATAATATTACACGCTTCTTGCAAAATTAAATACTTGCTTTAAGTGCGTTGAATTCGTTTTATTTTACCTCATTACCTACTATAACAAGAAATTAATGGAATTTTCCATCCGAAATATTGCTGCTTGGCTATTGTCTAACTTATACATAATCTTTGGAAAAATTAATCATGTAAAGAAGTCGGCTAAAAATGGAGAAATTATACTGTCGGTATATTTCCACAATCCAAGTAAAAAGTTATTTGAAGGTTGTGTAAAATGGTTTTTAAAAAATGGATTTACAATAATTTCAACTGAAGAATTAAATTCAATAATCAAAAACAACAAACAGCTTCCCGCTTCTTCGGTGATATTTACAGTTGATGATGGTTGGAAAGAAAATAAAAACAACATTGTTGCTGTAGCGGAAACATATAAAATTCCGGTTACAATTTTTGTTACTACATCTCCGGTTGAAACAGGCGATGCTTATTGGTGGTCTACCATACAAAAAGCATTTGATAAAAAGATAACAAATCGATCTGTAGGGGCTTTAAAATTGATTCCTAATGAACAAAGAATTCAAGAATTGGAAAGAATCAAACCTTTTGTATCAAATAATAGAGAAGCTTTAACCATTCAAGAGCTAGAAACAATTTCCCAATCGCCATATGTTACAATTGGTAGCCATACAGTTAGCCACCCTATTTTAACCATGTGCAGCAAAGAACAATCTCATGTTGAAATTTTAAATTCAAAAAGAATATTAGAAGATTGGATAAATAAACCCATTCAATTTTTTGCATATCCAAATGGGAATTACTCAGAAAGAGAACTAAACACCTTGAAATCAACTGGATTTCAGATGGCATTCACAACAAAACCGGAATATGTTACGTTAAATAGTTTTAAATCACCATTTGAAATTCCAAGATTCGACGTTTTGGAGAATGTTTCTTTTGCTGAAAATATTATTAGAATGACCGGGGTTTGGTTTGAACAGAAAGAAAGAAACAAAAATCAATAAAAAAGCATGAGTTTTTTAAAGATATTAGCATTTTTAAATGTATTTATTTTTTTGGGCATAATGCTATTTAGCAAAATGGAGAAAAACAAAGCATTTATTTTGTTTATCTTAATTAGTTTTCCATTTCAGCACATTCTTTTGGTTTCCGATTTTCATGTTTTTGAAACAATTGTTTTTGTTTTTTATTTTATATTTTATAAAAGAAAGAAAATGAAAAACAATGAGACTATCGCATATGGCTTTTTATTGGTTTTTTTAGCTTTAGTGGTTATTGCTGGTTTTATTTTTTCTACTGTTGGCATTGATTCTGAAAATTTAATCAAGTTTATTTCAATTTTCCCTGTTTTTATTTATGGCAAAATATTAATTGACGAATGCACTTCAGATCCTGCATTTTTAGTTTCCATATTAAATTGCTTTCGGTTCATGCTTGGGTTTGCCTTATTTTTTCTTTTTCTCCAAATGACATTTGGTTTAAACGTTTCTTTAGCTAAAACATTAAACCCCAATGTTATTATTAAAAACAGCATAAGATATCCTGGAATTTTTTCGGATCCTCAGCAATTTTCTCAGTTTTTAGGTGCATGTAGTTTTTTATGTTTAATAAAATTTGATGACCAAAAATTACCCAAAATTAATTTTGTGCTTTTTGGTTTATCCGTAATAAGTATTTTGGCCGCAGGCGGAAGAGCCGGGTTAATGGGTTGGGTACTTGGTTTATTATTTCTATTGTTTTTTAGTAAACCCAAATACAAAATTGCAATCATTTTATCTTCAGCAGTCATCTTTTTTATTGCACTTAATTTTCAAGACAAGCTTTCAATTTTTAATAGAGGGAGTGATTTGAACGAAACCTACGATTTCAGGGCAGGCATTTGGGCTGATGCTATAGATATTTTTGTAAATAATCCATTTTGGGGTATTGGGTTAGGCAATTATGGAAAATATGTTTTCCTTCATTATCCAGATCAAATATGGGTAATTAATAATGAAATCTCCTCATTTGACCAGCCTGAAAGCGGTTACCTTTTGTTTTTAACCGAATTGGGGGCAGTAGGATCTGCAACTATTTTTATTTTCATCTTCTTTCCAATCATTCAATCATTTTATTATTATTTGAAAACAAAAGATTTGAATTTCATTTTAATGATTTCAAGTATAATGTGCTGGTTAATTGGCTTTTATTCTACGTATTCTTTAGGAGATGTAAGAATTAAAATTTTAGTCGGAACCATCATTTCATTTATGATTGCATACAGAACCATATGGAATTTAAACGAAGAAGTTGATGAAGAAAAAGACATCAACGCATTACAAATTCTTGAAAAATAAAGCATATACATTGAGCAACATTATAAACCTAAAATCAAAATTTAAAAACAAACTATTTACAAATAGTGTTTGGGGGGTTGTTTCTAATATTATTCAAAATATCCTATTCAGTGTTTTCTTTGT
>CALQKL020000156.1 GCA_943331145.2 Chitinophaga pinensis | reverse complement strand
CTACCCACAATCCACCCATGGTATAATGTACCGCTGGGTAAATACGCATTGGAGTTTCGTATGGATTTTCACCAGTGATTTTTTCATACATTTCAAATAAGTTGCCATATTTTTCTTCTACAACTTTTTTGCCTAATGCTACAATTTCTTCGTGACTGAAATTATCATTACCTGATTTACCGGCTTCAATTTTACCATAACGAACGATGGCATCTTTATAATCTAAGTAAACCGCCATTTTTGTTGTTCCTACACCATAACCTTCATCACATCTTTCTTTTGCTGCTCTTGACGCAACGTCACGTGGTACAAGGTTTCCAAAAGCTGGATATCTTCTTTCTAAATAATAATCTCTTTCATTTTCTGGAATATCTTTTGGATTTCTGTTATCTCCTTTTTTCAAAGGCACCCAAATTCTACCATCATTTCTTAAACTTTCACTCATCAAGGTTAATTTACTTTGATGATCGCCACTAACGGGAATACATGTAGGATGAATTTGTGTGAAACAAGGATTTCCAAAAAATGCGCCTTTTTTATGGGCTTTCCATGCAGCGGTAACATTGCTACCCATTGCATTTGTACTTAAATAAAACACGTTACCATATCCACCAGAACATAACAATACTGCATGTCCGAAATGACTTTCCAATTCGCCGGTTACTAAATCTCTTGCTATAATACCTCTCGCTTTATCATCAATTTTAACCACATCAAGCATTTCGTGTCTCGTGTACATTTTCACGTTACCTAAAGCAACTTGTCTTTCTAACGCGCTATATGCACCCAACAACAATTGTTGACCTGTTTGACCTGCGGCATAGAATGTACGTTGTACTTGGGTTCCACCAAATGAACGGTTACTTAATAAGCCACCATATTCACGTGCAAAAGGAACCCCTTGTGCCACACATTGGTCGATGATGGCCGTACTTACTTCCGCCAAGCGATGCACATTGGCTTCTCTTGCGCGGTAGTCACCACCTTTTACGGTATCATAAAATAGACGAAAAACAGAATCTCCATCATTTTGATAATTCTTTGCAGCATTGATTCCACCTTGAGCGGCGATACTATGCGCACGACGAGGACTATCTTGAAAACAAAAAGCTTTTACCTTGTATCCTAATTCACCAAGAGAAGCAGCGGCTGAAGCGCCGGCTAAACCAGTACCTACAACAATTACTTCTAATTTTCTTTTATTGGCTGGATTAACCAACTTAACATGTCCTTTGTAATCTGTCCACTTTTTATCCATTTCTCCGTGTGGAATCTTTGCATCTAAAGCCATATTCGTAGAATTAAAAATTTAAAAGCTAATATTATTTTATACAACCCAAAAACATAGAAATCGGCATTAATGCAAAAAGCAAACAAATGATTATTGCATAACCTAATCCGATGGTTTTTAACATTGGTGTATATTTTTTATGATTGATTCCTAAAGATTGGAAAGCACTTTGAAAACCGTGATACAAATGCCAGAATAATGCGATAACGCCTGCAACATATAAAGCCACAATCCAGTTCACGCTAAACACTTCTTTCATTTCTTTAAATAAATTATGAGGCGCATCTCCTTTTGCATACAATGCGACTTTAGTACCTACGTAAAAATGAGATAAGTGCATAATTAAGAATAACAAAAGCAAGGTTCCCAATATTGCCATTGAGCGGCTGTACCATTTGCTGTTTTTATTGGGTTGACTGTATGCGTATTGAATAGGACGCGCATTTTTATTTTGGCTCCATAACATTAATCCTTGAATAATATGTGTAATTAATCCTGCAAATAAACCTATTTCAAGAAAACGCATAATCCAGTTGTGGCTCATGAAGCGTGCCATTTCATTAAATGTTACACCTCCATCATTTAAGAAAATACAAGCGTTAATCCCTGCGTGAACGATTAAGAATAAAATTAAAAAAAGACCGGTAAAAGCCATAACGTACTTTTTACCAATTGAAGAAGTAAAAAAATGTTTCCAAGTCATAAGTGAAATTTGAAAGATAAATGGTGGTGCAAAAATAAGGGTTGAAAATTCAAAAATTGAATTTTTATTATAGCTTTTTATTAAAGTTCGTATTGATTATTAAACAATTATGCTAATCCAATCTTTTCATCAATTCATTATCCAATGTTTGAAAAATAATTTCTGGCTTTAGTGTTCGCCATTGGTCTAGCTCAAAAAAGTGTACATAATGGGTAATTCTTGCTTTTTTAAAATCATGTTTTGTGGCTTCAGGCATATTCAAAATGACCACCCACCCATTATCATCTTCTAATTGTTCGTGCCATTCTTCATAATAACTATCATCACTACTGTGAAAATTAAGTACGTTTTCACACATAAAAATGTACTTCGTTATGCCAAGATCAAACAATACATCCGTAATATTCCTTCTGATGGTCATAATGTCGTTTTCAATTGCGTCGTTCCATTCGCCAATCATTTCGATGATGGCAAAGTTCAAATCATAATCCACAAACAAAATTTTCATGTACATCGTTTTAGAACCAAATTCATCCCACTGCGGATGTACATAATAGTTATAAAGTGTTTTGGTGTATTCAAATTCACTGTATTCATTTCCATAACAAGGCGACAGTCGATCTTCTTCAGCCATGTACAAGTGACGCCAATTGTAAAAGGGTTCAATGTTTTGCATAAAAAAAATAAAAAAGGTCGGCCGATAAGCCAACCTTTAATTGAATAAAATGTATTAAAAATCGACTAACAATTTTCGATAACCAAAGCTGACGCACCACCGCCTCCATTGCAAATACCTGCCGCGCCAAATTGAGCATTGTTTTGTTTGAGTACGTTTATCAAAGTAACAATGATACGAGCACCACTGCAACCCAAAGGATGTCCTAAAGAAACCGCACCACCATTAACGTTTACCTTTTGTGGATCAAGATTCATGCGTTTTGTATTTTCGATGCCTACAACAGAAAATGCTTCGTTTAATTCCCAATATTGAATTTGATCCATGGTTAACCCTGCTTTTTCAACTGCTTTAGGAACAGCCATTGAAGGCGCAGTAGTAAACCACTCTGGCGCTTGCTCTGCATCCGCAAAAGATTTGATTTTTGCAATTGGTGTTAAGCCCAATTCTTCAGCTTTTTTCTTGCTGATTAAAACCACAGCGGCCGCACCGTCATTCATTGTAGAAGCATTAGCAGCAGTAACGGACCCATCTTTAAGGAAAGCACTTTTCAATCCAGGAATCTTATCGAACATCACATTGAATGGCTCTTCATCTTTTGAAAAAAGAATTGAATCTCCTTTTTTCTGGGGAATTGATACGGGTATGATTTCATTATCGAATTTACCATTTTGAGAAGCTGACTGACTTCTTTTATAACTTTCAATGGCGAAAGTATCTTGATCTTCCCTAGAAATGCCACAAGTTGAAGCACACATTTCAGCAGCTACACCCATTGCTTTTCCATCATATACATCGGTTAAACCGTCTTTAACCAACCCATCAACAAGCGAAACGTTGCCATATTTATTTCCCCATCTCATGTTTTCGGTATAAAAAGGAACATTGCTCATGCTTTCCATTCCACCAGCAACAATAATATCTGCATCTCCGAGCATAATGCTTTGTGCTGCAATTGCGATAGATTTCATGCCACTTGCACAAACTTTATTGACGGTGGTACAAATAACATGATCCGATAATCCGGCAAATTTTGCGGCTTGTCTTGCTGGTGCTTGACCAAGATTTGCTTGTATTACAGAACCCATTATCACCTCATTTACTTGATCTGCATTAATGCCTGATTTTTCAATGGCTCCTTTAATGGCAAATGCACCCAATTGTGTGGCAGAAAAACTTTTCAATGTTCCTCCAAAACTCCCGATTGGTGTTCTAACTGCTGATAAAATGTACACTTCATTCATAATTTATGGTTGGTTTTTATTTTAAAATGCAAATAATAAGAAAATCAATAAAATACTTTTCTTAATTAAAAGAAACAAAATTAAGTATTATCATACTTCAAAATGAAAAATTATGCTTTTAAAAAAAGTAATGACTTATATAAATAGACGGTGTTTTATTTGCAATTGTAAAATGCCTTTGTTACTTTTGAGTTAGCCATTAAAATTCAATGGTATCTTTATCCATCATTCTTGGAATTTACCCAACAACTAATTGATTAACTTGTATTAACTATTATATTATAAATGCAATAGTTTATAGTTATGTATAAAAAAAATAACCGTACTAATATATATCAACCAAGAAAAGAAAAAAAATCAAGATATTTATTAGAATTTTTAAATAAACCCTCATGTTACTACAAAGAAAAAAACTAGGCTTCAACATTTTAGCCATTTTATTTGTCATTCAATTTAGTTCGTGTGTACCTACTGAAAAAGCTTCTTATTTTTCAAATGTTACAAACTCAAGTATACAAATTGAAAGAGAGAATGAAGCAGAACCCATCATTCAAAGAAATGACATTTTAAGCATTTACATAAGCAGTTTAAGTCCAGAAGCATCTGCTGTTTTTAACACCACAAACACACAAGCAACGAGCACTTCAACAACAACAGGATCTACTAGTGCTGGTGGATATTTGGTAAATACTGAAGGGACAATTCAATTGCCTATACTTGGCAATGTAAAAGCAGAAGGACTAACCAAAAAACAATTAAAAACCTTCATCGCCAATCTAATAAATGAAAAGAAATTGCTCATTGACCCAGTGGTTACAATAAGGCATTTAAATTATGAAGTTACGGTTATCGGTGAAGTAGGAAAACCAACCGTTATCAATGTTCCTAATGAAAAAATATCATTATTAAAAGCTTTAGGAATTGCTGGAGATATTACGATTTATGGAAAGAAAGAAAATGTATTATTAATTAGAGAAGTTGAAGGAAAAAGAATCATCAACAGAATTGATTTGAACTCAAAAGACTTTTTATCCTCTCCATATTATTACTTGCAACCCAATGACGTTGTGTATATTGAAGCGAATGAAAGAAAAGTAAAAAATGCTAATCGAAACCAACAATTATTACCCGCTATTTTAAGTTCTTTATCAATTGTCGCAGTAGTAATTAGTGCCCTAATCAGAAAATAGAAATAAATAAAAATGAATCAACCGAAAAATAAAAAAATTGTTATAAAGCAAGAAGAAAGTTTATTTATTCAACTCTTCTCAAGATATATTTATTACTGGCCATTGTTTTTAGCTTTGATTTTAATCTTTGGTATATCTGCAATTGTATATTTCAGATATGCTACTCCATTGTATGAAGCCAATGCGACAATGATCATAAAAGATGAAAAAAAAGGTACTGAAAACTCCAAAGGAGTGGATGAATTGAATATGATTAACAGCAAAAAAATCATTGAAAATGAAATTGAAGTTTTGCAATCGCGTTCAATTATGGAAAAT
>CALQKL020000155.1 GCA_943331145.2 Chitinophaga pinensis | reverse complement strand
CAATCTAAATTCAGAAACAGTATTGAGTGACCGGGAAAAAGAAGTGCTTACTCTAGTTTGTATGGAATTCACCGCTGCCGAAATATCACTAAAAATGGACATCAGCGCTAGAACTGTTGAAGCCATTAAAGACAGATTGATGGAAAGATTTGGCGTAAAAAACTCTGTGGGGTTAGTTTTCTATGCGATGAAAAATCAGTTGATAGATTAAGACAAAGTTTGTTGTTTGTGGTTTGGTGTTTGTAGTTTGTGGTTTGTGGTTGGAGTTTTCAACCTATTGAACCTCATAAACTTCTCAAACCTCTCAAACTTCTCAAACTTCTCAAACCTCTAGAACAACCCAAACAACGTCGCATCTACTTTAGAAATGATTTCGCCAAAGTGCTCTTCATTTTCTGCAAATTTGTTATTGTCTGCATCAATGATTAACAATGCGCCATCTTTATAATTATCAATCCAATTGTTGTATAAGTCATTCAATTTTCTCAAATAATCTAATCGGATATTTTCTTCATACTCTCTGCCTCTTTTTTGAATTTGTCCAACCAAAGTAGGTACTGATGCTTTTAGGTAAATTAAAAGATCTGGTGGTTTTACCATCTTTTTTAAAGTTTCAAAAAACTGATAATAATTTTCAAAATCTCTTTTACCCATCAGGCCCATATCGTGTAAATTCGGCGCGAAAATTTGAGCATCTTCAAAAATGGTTCTGTCTTGGATTACCGTTTCTGTTCCACTTTGAATTTCCAGTAGTTGATTTAATCTGCTGTTTAAAAAGAAAATCTGAAGATTGAAACTCCATCTTGGCATGTCTTCATAAAAGTCATTTAAATATGGATTTTGATCTACATCTTCAAATTGAGGAATCCATTTGTAATGTTTGCTCAACATTTCAGTAAGTGTGGTTTTTCCTGCGCCAATATTGCCAGCTATAGCAATATGTTTCGGCTTTTTTAACTTGGCCATAATTGGAATTATAATTTACATGGTTACGAAAGTATTGAATAAAAATCCATTACAATCGGTTTTTTAAAATTGAATTAAAAATAATTTAGTCCCATAGCATTTCTAACCAAATCCATGGTTTTTCTTGCACTTTCTCTTGCCTTATTTGCACCTTTTTCCATCACTTCAACAAGAAAAGCATCATTTGCAAGAATGTCATTTGTTTTTTCACGAATTGGCGCAATGAAATTAATCATATCCTCGGCCAATTGTTTTTTCAAATCACCGTATCTGATGGTGCAATTGTTGAAATCAGATTCAAATTTTTCTATTACATCATCTTTACAAACCAATTTCATTAATGCAAAAATGTTTTCGATATAATCAGGTTTTTTCGAATTCATTTCTGTTGGTCCACCATCTGTAAGTGCCTTCATTACTTTCTTTTTAATGGTCTCATTATCATCTGCAAAATAAAGCGTAGACATATTGTTTTCGCTTTTGCTCATTTTGCCAGAACCATCTAAGCCAGGCACTTTTATCAATTCTTGATTGTAGTTGAAAGCCCTTGGTTCTGGAAAAATTTCGCCATATCGATGATTGAATCTCACCACAAAATTTCGAGCCATTTCCAAATGCTGTTCTTGATCTTTTCCTACAGGTACAAGACTTGCACGATGCATGATAATATCTGCAGTTTGTAGTACAGGATAGGTAAGTAAACCCGCATTTATATTTTCGGGATGTTGTCTGGCTTTATCTTTAAATGTTACTGTTTTTTCGAGTTCGCCTTTGTATGCAAGCATATTCAGATACAGATATAATTCACCTGTTTCATACACATGACTTTGGCAGTAAAAGGTGGCTTTATTGGGATCTAAACCACATGCGATATTTTCTGCAAGTACTCTTCTAACGTTTCTTTTTAATTCGGCAGTTTCGGGATGGGTGGTTAACGAATGCAAATCGGCAACCATGAAATAGCATTCAAATTCATCTTGCATTTTCACATAGTTTCTGATGGCGCCAAAATAATTTCCCAGATGAACCATCCCAGTTGGCCGAATGCCACTCATAACAATATTTGAAGGAATAATCGCAGACATTTTATTCTAATTTTTAAGGCAACGAAGATAACGATTGTAGTTTTATAATAGAATTACTATTGAATAATTCAAAAATAAATATCAGGTTTTCTATCATTCAAAAACAATACATTTGTTTTATGGAAATAAATATGGCCACTATAGATAAATTAAGTGCATTGTCTAAATTGGAATTTGATGACCAAGAGAAATTAAATCTTCAAATTGAATTGCAGAAAATGTTGGATTTTGTAGAAAAATTAAACAAAGTGGATACTGAAGGTATTGAGCCATTAATGCATATTTCCAATCAATCCGATGTATTTAGAAAAGATGAGGTTGCTGGTAATTTTTCTGCACAACAAGCTTTATGCAACGCCAATAACAAAAACGAACAATTTTTCTTGGTTCCAAAAGTGATTAACAAATAACAATTATGGATTCAATTCTTCATTTAGAAAATATATTAAAAAGTTATTTTTTAGGAAAGCAGGAGCTTCCTGTATTGAAAGGGATTTCTATGGATATCAATCGTAATGAGTACGTGGCTTTAATGGGTCCAAGTGGTTCGGGGAAATCAACGTTGATGAATATTTTGGGTTGTTTGGATTCACCAACAGGCGGAAAATATGTATTGAATGGAAAAGATGTGAGTAGAATGCATGATGATGAATTGGCGGCAGTGCGCAATAAAGAAATTGGGTTTGTATTTCAACAATTCAATTTACTTCCTCGATTAACAGCTGCTGAAAATGTGGCTTTACCATTGGTATATAGCGGTGTTTCAAAAAAAGAAAGAATCGAGCGTGCGCATGCGGTATTAACAAAAGTTAGATTGGAAGATAGGATGCATCACAAACCCAACGAGTTAAGTGGTGGTCAGTGTCAGCGTGTAGCCATTGCCCGGGCTTTAATCAATGATCCTTCGATAATATTGGCGGATGAGCCAACAGGAAATCTTGATTCCAAAACTTCGCATGAAATCATGGAAATTTTAGGAAAGATTCATAAAGATGGGAATACGGTTGTGTTGGTAACCCATGAAGAAGATATTTCTAATTTCGCCCATCGCGTAATTCGATTAAAAGACGGTTTGATAGAAACAGACCGATTAAATTCAAATCCTTCCGTGATTTTGGAAAATCTTTAAACTATTTCAGTTAAAATTTGTTCGGTATAAAAAAAATAGATGTCATTAAAAATTTACACTAAAACTGGCGATTTGGGAACAACCAGTTTGATAGGCGGTACAAAAGTCCCAAAAAGTCATATCAGAATTGAAAGTTATGGTACTGTGGATGAGTTGAATTCATTTATAGGGTTGGCTAATGATTTGATACAACATGAGCATAGCAATAAAATGTTGAAAGAAATTCAGGATCGATTATTTACCATTGGTTCGTCATTGGCATGCGACCCTGATAAGGAGCCACTAATGAAAATTCCAGATTTAAAAGAATCGGATGTGTTATTATTAGAATCAGAAATAGATGTAATGAATATGGAATTACCACCTATGAAGTCGTTTATATTACCAGGCGGGCATCAAGCTATATCTACATTACATGTATGCAGATGTGTGTGTAGAAGGGCAGAAAGAATCTGTGTATTCATGCAAGAAGAAAAAATATTTGTAGATACCTTGGTGATAAAATATTTGAACAGGTTAAGTGATTATTTATTTGTGCTATCTAGATATATAGGCCATTTGCTTTCGGCTCCAGAAGTACCTTGGAAAGCAAGAATCAGCTAGAAAAAAATGATTTTTTAATTATTGTTGATTAATTTCTTTTTCAAGTAGACAATATTTTATACATTTGCCACCCTTTAACCAAGGATGCCGGGGTAGCTCAGCTGGTTAGAGCACAGGATTCATAACCCTGAGGTCGGCAGTTCAAGTCTGCTCCCCGGTACAGAAAGTCAGAACGAAAATGAGCGCGAGAGCGATCATGGAGTTCTGACTTTTTTCTTTGCTTTCGATCTGTTTCAAGGACTGATTAAATCAAATTATTTTTTCGGACAAGAATTCCCCAAAAATCATTTCCCGCATAAAAAATAAAATCTAGTTTTATTAATGCGCTAATCGTAAATTTGCCGAGTCAAAAAATATATTTTAAAACGTATAAAAATTTATTATGAGTACAGTAAAAGTTGCCATTAATGGTTTCGGTAGAATTGGCCGTCTAGTTTTTCGTCAGATTTTTAACATGGAAGGGGTAGATGTTGTTGCCATAAATGATTTAACTAGTCCTGAAGTACTTGCTCATTTATTAAAATATGATAGTGCCCAAGGTAGATTTTCAGAAAAAGTTACACATACCGAAAACGCAATCGTTGTTAATGGTCATGAAGTAAAAATATACGCTCAAAAAGATCCTGCTCAAATTCCTTGGGGAGCTCATGATGTAGATGTAGTAATTGAAAGCACTGGATTTTTTACCGACAAAGCTAAGGCTGAAGCACATTTAACAGCCGGTGCAAAAAGAGTCGTAATTTCTGCTCCTGCTACAGGAGATTTGAAAACGGTTGTTTATAATGTAAATCATGCTATTCTTGATGGTAGCGAAACCATTATCAGCTGTGCAAGTTGTACTACAAATTGCTTGGCGCCAATGGCAAAAGCGTTGAACGATAATTTTGGAATTGTTACTGGAATTATGAGTACAATTCATGCTTATACAAATGATCAAAATACATTGGATGCGCCTCATCCAAAAGGAGACCTTCGCAGAGCTAGAGCTGCAGCAGCTAACATTGTACCAAACAGTACAGGCGCTGCAAAAGCAATTGGTTTAGTATTGCCAGAATTAAAAGGTAAACTTGATGGTGGTGCACAAAGAATTCCAGTAATTACAGGTTCTGTAACTGAATTATATTCTATTTTAGAAAAGCCAGCAACTACAGAAGCTATCAATGCAGCTATGAAAGCTGCTAGCAACGAAAGCTTTGGTTATAACGAAGATGAAATTGTAAGCAGCGATGTTATTGGTACTCATTATGGTTCTTTATTTGATGCTACACAAACTAAAGTTATGTCTGTGGGAGATAAGCAAATGGTAAAAACAGTTAGCTGGTACGATAACGAAATGAGCTATGTGTCTCAATTGGTTCGTACCGTAAAATATTTTGCAGGATTAATTTCGAAATAAACAACAATCACTAAACAAAAAATAGATACTTGATTCTTGTTGGCAGTTCCAACAACAAACAATACACAACAAACAATAAACGCCTAATAAAAAATGTCGATCTTTTCAAATTACAATTTCTCCAATAAAAAAGCACTTATTCGTGTAGATTTCAACGTTCCGTTAAATGATCAGTTTGATATTACGGATGATACTAGAATGACGGCTACCATTCCAACGATTAAAAAAATATTGTTGGATGGCGGGAGTGTAATTTTAATGAGTCATTTGGGCAGACCAAAAGACGGACCTACAGATAAGTATTCACTGAAACATTTGGTTGCTCATCTTAAAAATTTATTGGGAGAGGTAGAAGTAGATTTTGCAAAT
>CALQKL020000154.1 GCA_943331145.2 Chitinophaga pinensis | reverse complement strand
GCTCAGCGAACAGCCATTCAAAATCCGGCAAATGGACTATTGGTGTATGATACCAATTTTAATGGTTTCTGGTTTTATACCTCTGCCGGCTGGTTAGCATTAAATCATACTAAAAACGCATGGAGCTTTACAGGAAATGCATTAGCGGGAACTGAGTTGCTGGGTAGTACCAATGGGCAGCCGTTAAAATTCATTTCAAACAATACCGAGCGGCTCCGTCTTTCAGACAATGGCAACTTATTAGTAGGCATCACTTCCCCCAATTATACCACTTCATTGATGGAGGTAGTAGGCTCAAGCACTTCCCCCAATGCTATAAATGGAATTTCTGCATTTAATGGGTCGGGAGTGTTTGGTGAGATAAAATCGAATAATCCCACCGGTCGTTCTAGTATTGAGGGATATTATCGAGGATCAAGTACAGGAAATACAGTTAGTGGTGTCCTTGGTTCATACTCTGGAACGAGCACTAGTGGTGGTGTAGGAATATATGGATACAATGCGGCGGCTAGTGGTAACCAGCGTATGGGAATACTAGGAAACTATAACAGCACTTCTTTTGGGATCGGCGTGTACGGAGTTGGTTTTGGTGGTGGTTTAATGACTAGTAATAGTGACGTTGCGGTAGTCGGATGGAGAGCTAATAATCAACCTTACTCTGGTTATTTTAATGGCAATCATGTAATTGCCAATGGCACCAAATCAGCCAGTGTAGGCACCAGTTGGGGAAACCAGTTGCTCTATGTTACGGAAACACCAGAGGTTTGGTTTGAAGATATTGGCCGCGGACAATTGGTAAATGGCCAATGCAGCATTCAGTTAGACTCCATTTTCCTACAGGTTTGTTTTATCGACTCTCTTCATCCCATTCACGTATTTATTCAGGAGGAAGGAGAATGTGAAGACCTATATGTCATTACCGGCAACACCGGATTTACAGTTCATGAAAAACGCGGTGGACATTCTAATGTTCCCTTCTCTTACCGTATTATGGCCAAACGTGTGCATTTTCAGGACCATCGTTACGGCAATGATGCTGTTTGGGGAGCCGGGGATACTAGGCCTTATATGCAATATGCGCCCCCTACACCCATAGATTTTAATAAAAATGTAAACTTTCAGGCCGAACAAAAAAGAAACTTTAAAGAACCCCCGTTACCCGGCAATTTCATCCGTTACTCCGAAATACAAGCGCAATTAAAATCAGCACAAAGAACTGAATAATAATTAATAAAAGCCGCAACATTTTCGATTGCTGGTTTTTCTAATTTTTTTGTTTGCAGGTGAAGCACTAACGTGAAAGCTTAAGAATAGGCCTTTTGATTCTCTGTGCTGCTCCTAGGCGAAAATATTTTATAGTTGCACATGTTTTAGCAGCGCCTCGATAGGGTAAATGAAAGTTGAGATTTATAAGAGTTCATGAGAAAAAGTAAAAATGTAATCTAGTAAAATAAGAATATGATAGCAACATAATCAAATCACACGATTATGATAAACGGGTTTATAACCAATTTATTTTAATTGCTATAATTAAAAACGTACAAATTGATGCATTCGGAATTTCTCAGGAAAAAGGGAATTGATGGTCAACATTTTTCAGCAGAATTAATTCACGAAACAGCATTGGCTAGTTTGAATGGAGAATTTGCAACAGTGGTAACAACTGCGTTTTTGAAATCATTATTCAATCAATAATTAAGGGTTTAAAATTTTTCATTTTCACATATTCAATCATAGAAATGTAGTTTCATTTTTTTCTACTAAGTTCATTCTAAAAGTTTTTTTATTTTTGACACACATCAATTACATCAATATGAAATCACCCTTCAGCAAATTTCTCTACATCGGCTTTCTACTTTTAGGTTTGTATCAAGCATTTTTTTCTAAAGACTATATTCAAGCAGCAGCATCTTTGGGTATAGGTTTAGCATTCGATCCATTCAATCCAGAACAAAAATGGAATGATCGTCCGACTTGGCAAAAAGCAATTTTAATTATTCATCTTGCTTTAGTAGCTGCAATGTTTGGGATTGGGATTGGTATAAATGATAAATAAATTTTTAGCGGATTTCAAATGTAACTTCAATCAGCAAACCGCACCTTTCATAATTTAATAAAAATGACACCAAAAATCCAAATATCAAACGAAAAGAAATTAGTCGGTAAGCGAATGACCATGAGTTATGCCGATTATAGGATTGGTCAACTCTGGGGTAGTTTCATGCCAAGGCGAAAAGAAATAACAAATGGTTTGAGTAATGACTTGATTTCTATGGTGGTATATCAGCCTTCGCATTTCATAGATTTCAAACCAACGAATGAATTTGAAAGATGGGCTGCAATGGAAGTAGACAATTTTGACCATGTGCCAAACGAAATGGAAACGTATACTTTGCCCGCTGGACTTTATGCTGTTTTTCTGTACAAAGGAACAAGTACCGACATCGCCAGTTTTTATCAAAATATTTTTACGGTATGGTTGCCAAATTCTGCGTATGCATTAGACGAAAGGGCGCATTTTGAAGTGTTGGGAGAAAAGTACAAAAACAACGATCTATCATCTGAAGAAGAAATTTGGATACCAATAAAAGAGAAATAAAACGAACACTTTTATCACATTTTCCTAAGCAATGAATACGGCATTATTTTCAGCAGAAATCCAATCATGCGCCAACGCTTTGTGATATAAACAACTTTTTGTTTTCTTTTTATGGCAGTAAAAATTTGTTGTGCTGCTTTTTCAACAGGGGCCACCCAAAACAATCCTTCACCCTTAGCCATTTCTGTTTTTACAAAACCTGGCCTCACATCTGTAACATAAATTTCAGCACCCGATTTATCTGCGTTTAACCTTAATCCCTCGAGATAATTGATTTGAAAAGCTTTGGTTGCATTATAAGATGGCGCTTCTCCATTACCAATCAAACCTGCAATGGAACTAATGTTTACCAAATGTCCATGTCCTTGTTTTTTAAAGTATCTTATAACCCAATCTGCCAAACATGTAAATCCTTGAACATTGGTTTTAATGACATTGTTTTCAATCGAGAAATCAAGCCATTTATTTTCATCGCCAATGCCTGCAGAAATAATGAAGAGGTCCAAACCACCCAATTGATCAACGAGGTTATTACAAATCGATTCTATAGCAGAAACATCTTGTACATCCATTTGACAATAACAAATCTTATCTGGATTTTTTTCTTTCAATGATTGCAACATTTCAACTCTTCTTCCTGTAACCCCAACAGTATAACCATGTTGAATTAAAATTTCAGCGATTGAATTTCCAATGCCACTGGTGGCGCCAATAACGATTGCTTTTTTCATGAAGTAAAAATAAGTTTTTATCTAAATAGAAATTTGTTAGAAGCGCACAAACTAATGTTTAGTCCGTTACTGTTTTTGGTATGATTCAAACATTACCCAATCTGGCCATTTTGAAATGATTGAATTATTTAGGATGTTTGTTGTTAAAATAATAATGTTAATGCAACAAGCATTTATAAATCTAGAAAACTGGATAAAAGAAAACAATCAAGCTGGAATCAAAATGGATTCCGTTTTTTTATCGCATTTAGAAAAAGGAATTCAACTTAAAAAATCCAACTGGATTCCGGAGACTATTCAGAATACCTATTTAAAAGAATTTGAAATTCCGCAGATATTATTGTTTGATTTACTCACCAATAAATTTCCACTTGTTACCGCGTGTCAGCAAATAGCAGAAAAAGCTTTTATAAAACAAGCGTCTGGTTTTAGTGAGCTATGTATTTTGGATATTGGTATTGGAAGAGGTTTTCAAATGATGCGTTTGCTCGACGCACTCCAAGAAGTTGAAAGCATTCAAAAAGTAACGTTGATTGGTGTTGAAATTTCAAATGATGCATTGAATTTTACTTTGACCCAATTGCAAGAACGAAAAAATAAATTCAAGTTTGAGCTTCAGTATCACATGATGAATTCTCCTGTGGAGTTGATCACATATGATATGATTAAATCTCAAATTCCTGCTGATTGCAAATGTTTACTGGTTAATGCATCGCTCACGTTACATCATATACAGAAAATAGAAAGTCGACTTAATTTATTCAGCATTATCAAAAAATTGAATCCCCAATTGATGATTTTAATTGAGCCAGATGCAGATACCATGAATGAGGATTATGGGCAAAGACTTTTAAACGCAGCTAATCATTTCTCCGCATTATATAATTACGTTAACACGCTTGATTGTATGAATAAAGAAGAGGCCGATCATTTAAAATCATTTTTTGCCAATGATTTTTTTGATCCTATTGTGTTGCCTGATAGCCATAGATTTGAGCGCCTTTATACTTCACCACAATGGATAGATTTGCTGTCTTCGGCAGGATTAAAAACAATCCATTTTGATCCAAATAATTACAACATTCAAATTCCCAATATTGATTGTAAAATAATGAATGAAGGTTATTTTAATTTTTCATATTGTGGAACACCAATTATTTCAGTTATTGCTGTAGAAAGTTAGGTGTGTTGTTTTTTAAAAATAATGCACTTCGCGCATCACTAATTTTAAAATAGTTTATTTTTGACGGATAAATTTATTTTAAAAAATTATGAAAAAGATTTTATTTATTGTCGTTTGTTTTTTACTTGTAATTACAACATTTATTTCTTGCAGAAAACATGAATGTGATGACGATTCATTTGAGGATAAATTCCTGTATGTTTTAACAAACAATGTTGATTCTAATGCAGTGTTGACGTATAGAAGAAGTAATACAGATGGAGCTTTGACGTATCTCTCCAAGACATACACTGGTGGAAAAGGAACTGGTTTACCATTGATGAGTCAAGGGCCAATTTCCATCAGCAATGATAAAAGATGGATTCTTGCGGTTAATGCCGGAAGCAATACAATTAGTGCTTTTAAGATCACTAACAAAGGTTTGCAACTTACTTCTACGATTTCTTCAAATGGCAATAAACCCGTAAGCGTAACTTGTTTCAATAATCTTGTTTATGTTGTAAATGCAAATGATAACGGAAATGTTTCTGGCTATAATTTATCTGATAACGGTATCCTCACACCAATTCAAAATGGAGTTGTAACATTGGATACAACTGCTACTGACCCTGCACAAATTTCATTTTTACCTGATGGTAAAATGTTGGTACTAACACTAAAAATAACCAATAAAATCATTGCATATAAATTGAATGACAACGGCTCACTCGGTGAAAAGTTTTCATTAAACAGCAACTCCCCAAGACCTTATGGCTTTGCAATTGGACAACAAGGCAATATATATGTAAGTGAAGCCGTTCAAAGTGCAATGAGTGTATATAAGGTTACGCCAACAAGTATTACTTCTGTTGCAGGTCCATTGCTGACCAATCAGATTTCTGCTTGTTGGGCTGCTGCTTCACCAAATGGTAAGTATATTTATGTAGTCAATGCCAACAGTAATAGTGTTACAGGCTACAACATCAATTCATTGACTTCTTTTACAATAATGCAACCCAGTGGCATCACAGCGATGACTGGACTAAAGCCACTTGACATCGCCATTTCAGAATATTCTATGTTTGCCTATGTGCTCAATTACGATGATCAAAG
>CALQKL020000153.1 GCA_943331145.2 Chitinophaga pinensis | reverse complement strand
TGTAAAAAACTAGAGATTCCTTATATTTTCAAAGCTTCTTATAGAAAAGCAAACCGCACCAGCGGAAGTTCTTTTACTGGTATTGGTGATGAAAAAGCTTTACAATTAATTCAAGCTGTAGGTAAACAATTCAACTTACCTACAACTACAGATATTCATACGGCAGGAGAAGCGGCAATCGCGGCTAATTTTGTTGATGTTCTTCAAATACCTGCATTCTTATGCAGACAAACGGATTTATTATTGGCAGCTGCTGCCACTGGAAAAATTGTCAATGTAAAAAAAGGGCAATTTGTAAACGGCCCTTCTATGAAATTTGCTGTTGACAAAATCAAACAAGCCGGAAATGAAAATGTTTGGCTTACTGAAAGGGGCAATAGTTTCGGTTATCAAGATTTAATCGTTGATTATAGAAATATAACTTGGATGAAAGAAATTGGTGTGCCCGTAATCATGGACTGCACTCATTCGCTACAACAACCCAACCAAACAACCGGCGTTACGGGTGGAAATCCCCAATTGATTGAAACCATTGCTAAAGCTGCCATTGCAACAGGTGCTGATGGTTTATTTATTGAAACACACCCCAATCCTTCTATTGCAAAAAGCGATGGTGCCAATATGTTGCACTTGGATTTATTAGAAGCTTTACTCGAAAAATTAGTGACTTTAAGAAAGGTGGTAATTTGATGCTAAACTAAACCCGAACAGGGTTTCTTCTTGAATTGCGGATGTATTTTTTGATGTTCATCCAAAAAGCAATAAATAGATAAATAATCAACGGCGAACCCATTGTAATAAAAGAAATATAAATAAAATATTTTCGGATTATTGTAGTTGCAATGCCTATACGTTCGCCAATTGCGGTGCAAACGCCAAACACATGCCATTCCACAAATTGTTTAATCTTATTCATCAAATTAAAATTACATTATTTTAATCTAAATTCTCAACACATTTTTTGTAATTTCGCGCACGGGGGAAAAAGGTTTCAGAGGTTCAATGAGTTCAAAAGGTTCAAGAGGTTGGAAGCATTTTTCATAAATTGGCTCCTTCACAAAAAAACTTCGTGACTTTGTGCCTTCGTGACTTCGTGTTTCTGCCTTGGTATCAATAGGTTCAAGATGTTTATTATTTACCATGAATTCAGAATAAAGTATCTAGATAAAAATAAAAAAATAAAACTATGGCTTTCGACATTGAAATGATCAAAAAATTGTACGACCAATTTTCAGAAAAAGTGAATGCGGCACGTACTACTGTTGGCAAACCACTAACATTAACTGAAAAAATATTGTACGCGCATCTTTGGCAAGGTAACGCAACAGAAGCTTATGGAAGAGGAAAATCTTATGTAGATTTCGCACCAGATCGCGTAGCTATGCAAGATGCAACTGCACAAATGGCTTTGTTACAATTCATGCAATCTGGAAGAGCTACCGTTGCTGTTCCAAGTACAGTACATTGTGATCATTTAATCGAAGCAAAAGTTGACAGCAAAACAGATTTAACCAGAGCTGTATCTGAAAGCAGTGAAGTTTATGATTTCTTGTCTTCGGTTTCTAATAAATACGGAATTGGATTTTGGAAACCAGGTGCAGGTATTATTCACCAAGTAGTATTAGAAAATTATGCATTTCCAGGTGGAATGATGATTGGAACAGATAGCCATACCGTAAATGCGGGTGGTTTAGGAATGATTGCCATTGGCGTTGGTGGTGCTGATGCTTGTGATGTTATGGCAGGCTTACCTTGGGAATTAAAAATGCCTAAATTAATCGGTATTAAATTAACTGGAAAATTAAATGGTTGGGCAACCCCAAAAGATGTTATTTTAAAAGTGGCTGGAATCCTTACTGTAAAAGGCGGTACAGGTGCTGTAGTTGAATATTTTGGCGAAGGTGCGATCAGCATGAGTTGTACAGGAAAAGGAACCATTTGTAATATGGGTGCTGAAATTGGTGCAACTACGTCTACATTTGGTTACGACGAAAGCATGAGCCGTTATTTAAAAGCTACAGGCAGAGCAGAAATTGCAGACATGGCCGATCAAATTAAAGAACACCTTACTGGTGATGCTGAAGTTTATGCAAACCCTACTGCTTATTTTGATGAAGTAATTGAAATAAACTTAAACGAATTAGAACCACATTTAAACGGCCCATTCACACCAGATTTAGCCACGCCAATTTCTAAAATGAAAGAAGCTGCAGCCGCAAATAATTGGCCTACAAAAATTGAAGTGGGTTTAATCGGAAGTTGCACCAACTCATCTTATGAAGATATTAGTCGCTCTGTAAGTTTGGCTAAACAAGTTGCTGAAAAAGGACTTAAACTTAACGCAGAATTTACCATAACACCAGGATCAGAACAAGTACGTTATACCATTGAAAGAGATGGATTTTTAGACATATTTAATAGTATCGGCGCTACGGTTTTTGCAAATGCTTGCGGACCTTGTATTGGAATGTGGGCAAGGGTTGGCGCTGAAAAAGCAGAAAAAAACACAATCGTACATAGTTTCAACAGAAACTTTGCAAAAAGAGCAGATGGCAATCCAAATACATTTGCGTTTGTAGGTTCTCCTGAATTGGTAACAGCATTGGCCATTGCTGGAGATTTAAATTTCAATCCATTAACGGATACGTTAACAAATGATAAAGGTGAACAAGTAAAATTAGATCCACCATCAGGAGATGAATTGCCTATCAAAGGTTTTGCTGTTGAAGATGCTGGCTATCAAGCACCTGCTGAAGATGGAAGTAACGTTCAAGTAAAAGTTTCTCCAGAAAGCAAGCGCTTGCAATTATTAGAACCATTTGCTGCATGGGAAGGAACAGATTTAAAAGGATTGAAACTTTTAATCAAAGCAAAAGGAAAATGTACAACAGATCATATTTCTATGGCAGGACCATGGTTGAAATTCAGAGGACATTTAGACAACATCAGTAACAATATGTTGATTGGTGCTGTAAACTTTTTCAATGAGAAAACAGACAACATTAAAAATCAATTGACTGGCGAATACGGAACAGTGCCTTCAACTCAACGTGCTTATAAAGCTGCAGGAATTGGTTCAATTGTAGTGGGTGATGAAAACTATGGTGAAGGTTCCTCTCGTGAGCATGCCGCTATGGAGCCACGTCACTTAGGTGTAAGAGCTGTGTTGGTAAAATCATTTGCGCGTATTCATGAAACCAATTTGAAAAAGCAAGGTATGTTGGCCTTAACTTTTGATGATAAAGCGGATTACGAAAAATTCAGAGAAGATGACGCAATCGACATTTTAGGTTTAACCACATTTGCGCCAAACCAAAAATTAACTTTGGTATTAAATCACAATGATGGCACAAAAGATGAAATCAATGTAAATCATTCATACAACGAACAACAAATAGAATGGTTTAAAGAAGGTGCGGCATTGAATATCATTAGAAGAGATTTTGCAAATCAGAAATAATAATTGCTTTTAGCTATACAAAACGCGGAGATTTTTCTTCGCGTTTTTTTATTCGTTTATTTTTTACAAAAACCTTTTTACCTTTCCATTGTTATAATGTTTTAAATAAATCATGCCATGCAAAAAATAGTCGTAGCCGTTACTGGTGCAAGTGGTTCTATATATGCCAAAGTACTTTTGGAAAAATTGTCAAAACTAAACAATCAAATCAGTGAACTTTCATTGTTGATGACTACCAATGCAAAATCAGTTTGGTTAACAGAATTAGAAAACGAAGATTATTTTAATTATAACGTAAAGCATTATACGCAACAAGATTTCGATGCGCCATTTGCTTCAGGTTCGGGTCAATATCAAACGATGATTATCATTCCTTGTAGTATGGGAACATTAGGCAGAATTGCGCAGGGTATTTCAAATGATTTAATCACAAGAGCTGCGGATGTAATTTTAAAGGAACGTAGAAAATTAATTTGTGTGGCAAGAGAAACACCTTACAATCTGATACACCTCAAAAACATGGAAACCATTACCCTAGCAGGTGGAATCATTTGTCCAGCAACGCCTTCATTTTATAGCAAGCCAAAAACGATTGAGGAAGTAGCCGCAACTGTAGTAGATCGTGTAATCGATTTAGCCGGACTTCAATTAGATACTTACAGATGGGGGAAATAGGTTTTTAATCTAGACAAATACAAAACCTCCCATTTGAGATACTGAGGGACTAACCTTTTGAACGCATTGAACTTATTGAACCTCTTGAACCTTCTTTACCCCTTCTTTATAGCTGCAATCCCCGGTAATTCTTTTCCTTCAAAATATTCAAGCATAGCTCCTCCACCAGTAGATACATAACTCACTTGATCTGATAAGTGGAACATATTTACGGCAGCAACGCTATCGCCGCCACCAACTAAACTAAATGCGCCATTTTTTGTAGCTTCTGCAACAGCTAGCGCTATTGATTTGGTACCATTTTGAAATTTCTCCATTTCAAAAACGCCCATTGGACCATTCCATAAAATGGTTTTACTTTTTAAAATCACTTCTCTGAAATCAGCAACCGCTTTTTGTCCAATATCTAGTCCCATCCAACCTGATGGAATGCCATAACTTTCGCAATTGGTTGTTTGTGCATCAGCCGCAAATTTATCTGCGATGGTGCTATCCATTGGCAAATGAATATTTACACCTAATGATTTTGCTTTTTCTAAAATCTCGAGTGCCAATGGCATGCGATCATCTTCACATAAAGAGTTTCCAATTATTTTACCTTGTGCCTTCCAAAAAGTGTAGGCCATTCCTCCACCTATTATAATATCTGTAGCTCTATTTAAAAGGTTTTCTATAATTAATATTTTATCCGACACTTTTGCTCCACCAATAATAGCCGTAAATGGTTTTTGCGCATCATGCATTACTTTTTCAGCATTTAAAACTTCAGCTTCCATCAACAAACCAAACATCTTATATTCGGCAGGAAAAAATTGTGCAATTACAGCGGTTGAGGCATGCGCGCGATGGGCAGTTCCAAATGCATCATTTACATATACATCACCCAACTTGCTTAATTTTTCGGCAAATGCGACATCCCCTTTTTCTTCTTCTTTATAAAAACGTAGGTTCTCCAAAAGCAATACTGCACCAGGTTTTAAAGCAGCAGATTTTTGAATGGCTTCTTCTCCAATACAATCATTGGCAAAATCTACTTCTACCTCTCCCAATAAATTTTTAAGATGAGCAACCAAATGTTTCAGTGAATACTTATCTGTAGGTCCGTCTTTTGGTCTTCCCAAATGACTCATTAAAATTACACTTCCTCCATCCAACAATATTTTTTTAATCGTTGGAATAGTAGCCGTCATTCTGGTATCATCCGTAATATCAAACTGATCATTTAATGGCACGTTGAAATCTACACGAATAAGTGCTTTTTTATTGGAGAAATTGTAATTTGAAAAGGTGGACATTTGTTGTTTGTTGTTTGGTGTTTGGCGTTTGGCGTTTGGAGTTTGGTGTTTGGCGTTTGGTGTTGCTTGTTATTTACTTCGAAATTAATCCTGCAAAATATTTTACCGTACGAACCAATTGAGACACATAGCTCATTTCGTTATCGTACCAGCTAACTGTTTTTACCATTTGCTTA
>CALQKL020000152.1 GCA_943331145.2 Chitinophaga pinensis | reverse complement strand
TCCTGTAATATTTTTGTTGGCACCAGTCATTTTTATTTTACCAGCTCCAATAGCTACTCCAGAGCCGACAATATCACCACCTACCGATATATCTAAAGAGCCGATGTTAAAAGTACCTGCAGACAACAATAAATTATTGGTGATATTTAAAGATGTACCCAATTGAATTTGAGCATTTAAACCAGAACGGGAGATTTTTAATGTACCTAAACTTATGGAGTCGGTTGTAAATTTTAATGATGTAGACAATGCATTGGGATTTGATCCCAAAAAATGCAAAGTTGCATTTGGCTTACCAGATATTGTTCCAGAACTGGTTGCCAATATATCGCCATAAATATAAAAATTACTGGTGTCTTTTAAGCTTAATTGCGAAGCCCCTAATGCGTTTAAATCAACAATTGCTCTTGAACCACTCAGGTTATAACGAATGCCAGGATTTAATGTCAATGTTCCATATCCTCCAGGTGTAGTGAAACTGGCAAACTCATTATCATCAAACATAGTAGCGCCTATGGTGATGTTTACCCTATCCGTTGATGTACTACCCAATGCTAAAAAGCCATTTGTTAAATTGAGTTTACTCACATCCGTATTTCTAATAATGGTAGACCCTCCCCCCATTCTTAAAAAATTACCTGCATTTACCTTTAACCTTCCTCCATCTAATCTTAAAATGCCAGATATAGTTCGTGTAATGTTTGCAAGCGCTACTCCACCAATTACAACTGTACTTGGCACATCAGCATAAGTTAATGCGAATGAAAATGTGTTTGCAGTTACAGGAGGATTTGCAGCAACAGTAAACGTACCACCAAATACAAATCCAAATTCAGATGTATTTAACCCACCTAATGTAACTGAATTTCCAGCAACAAAATTATGTGTACCAGAAGTTGTGATTGTAGCAATATTATTTGTAAGTTGAACATTTGAAACAACAAAATTATTTGCAGCAGTAGGCGCTTCAAATTGCAAGGTTCCACTGTTTACTGTAACGTTTGTTGGGCCAGAGGTTTCTGGCCAAAATGGACTTGTTTTGAAAGTAGTTAAAGTTGCACTCCCGGCACTGCAAAACAATGTTGCATTAGCTCCATAAATTATTTTGAAGGCAGTTGGTTGTAAACCGAATTTACCTGCAAGACGAACACTATTTGTCACGTTGATATCTGATGCAATCGTATTGTTTGAAGAAACTGCGGTAGCATCTGAGATAATTAAATTATAATAATCAAATACAGGGATGGTTTGTCCTCCAGTTGAAGAATTAAAATTAAAAGTATTTCCAACAGGCGTTGGAGAATAAGTACCAACACCTTTGGTAAATACACCCGAAACGCCAATGGTATCTGCGACAACGGTAGTATTGCCACTTGAATTACTTACGGTTAAATTAACGTAATTAAATTTTGGAATATTTTGACCGCCAGTGGGGTTATAAAAATTAAACCCATTGGGATTTGCACCTAGAGTTTGATAAAACACAAAAGGATAACTACCAGGATTAAACGTACCTAGTATATAAAAAGTACCATTTGCTAAACTTTGATTTACACTAGCGTTGGTTGTGATATTTAAATTGTTGTAATTGGTAGCTGCAATCGTTTGACCACCATTCGGATTGGTAAAGTTTATCGTATTACCGGTAACCACATTTGTTGTGGTAGTTGATGGCGCTGCAACCGTAAAATTGCCTGAGATATTTATTACGCCGGCTTGAAATGTTGTTCTACCTGCAAATGCATTAGTATTAGAAATTGAAAGGTTTTTATAAGTACCTATCACAACTGTTTGACCAGTTACTGAGGCTGAAGGAAGCGCATAATTTACAGTACCTGTAGCTCCCAATCCTTGCCAATCTTTACCAGATGGAATTGGGGCTGTACTTGAGCTGTATGTTTTTATGGTGCCGTTATTGTTTACAGAAGTGAGCGCCCCTGTAATATCATAACCTGCAACATTCATATCAAAAGTAACACCAGCATCTACTTGTAAACTACCGCTGATGCTAATGGATGCCACTGCAGTTTTTGTAATATTTGTTCCACTTCCACTTAAAATAATACTACCATATTGAGTTATTGCAACACCTGTATTTGGAGCAGCAAGAAATGGCTGTAAAAAATTTTGATTTACATTTCCAGTATATGCTACAGTTCCATTGCATACAAATGAGGTACAATCTAAATATGGGGTTGCGCCTGTTAATTCTAATATTCCACCTGCATCAATAGTTACAGTTCCGCATCTAGCTGTAGAGCTATTTGCAAACACATCTCCGAGTGATCTAGCACTGATCACTTTCGCTCCATTTTTAATTGTCAAAGCAGTAATTGATGATCCTACATTTATTTGGTTCGTCTGTGCGTTGAGCGTACCACTTGAAAACAAAATTGTTCCAAATTTTATATTGGTGCCTAATGTACCTACAGCTCCATTATCGAGTGCAAATTCAACATTACATGGCACATTGCTATTTGCCCATTCTGCAGCAACAGTTATTGGTCTAGAAGCTCCTACAAATTTCAATATTCCAGTTGTGGTACTAGTTGTAATCATTGTTGCAGCTAAAGTAGTTGAACTTGCATCCGCAAAATCAGAAGCACTCGTTACCACTGCACCAGTCCATGATCTTATTTTACCAGATACTTTTACACTGTAGGCAGCATTTGTTATTTGTAAAAATCCTGCATTGTTTAAATTCAGATTTTTACACAACCCATCAACAGCTCCAGTTGCATCTAATGTAACACTGTGGGCACTTTGAATAAATACGTTTGTTGAGGCAGTTGGCAATAGACTTGTTGTTCCCCAACTCCCTGCAGTTCTCACCTGCCATGTAGCGGTTGAGTTCCAATTGCCACTAGAAACAGTTCTGAAATCTCCGTCAATAGCAGTAGTTTGCACTTCCGAATTAAAAAAATGCAATAAAATTAAAGTAACGATGAGTAAAAATTTTTTCATGTGGTCGATACTTTTATTTAGGGTTTAGTTTTTTATACGATTTTTTGCTTTCGGTAAGGGTTGCGAATAGTTCCTAATTAAACAATTTTAATGTTTTTTATAAAATTGTAAATATTGAGAATAACTCGTAAGCTATTGCTTAGTTTTCAATTATATTTTAACGGAGATTGGATATGATTTCTAATTTTTAATACATTATCATATACAACATCTAATAAATCATATAAAATGTTAAATTATCTTTAAAATAAAAGATTGGCATCGTTGCCGGAAAGGCTTTTGATCGGTATTTAAAGTTAGATTTAACTTATTACAATTCTAAATTTTGGAGGAAATATTTTTTGTGAATTTGATATAAAATAAAAGGACACCCTTTTTGTTTAAAGAATATCCTTTTATTTGAAGATTTTATGCAACAACTGCTTTGTATTTTGGCACCAAAGTTTTCATAATTACCCATGCCAATAAATATGCAATGGCACAAAAAGCAAACATGATGGTATATCCTGTTTCAATATGGCCTAGTGCTTTGTATTTATCAAAAAGTGCACCGCCTGTTTTGGTTACAATCACACCGCCTAAGCCTCCTGCCATCCCTCCTATTCCTACTACAGATGCAATTGATTTTTTAGGAAACATATCAGATACAGTTGTAAATAAATTTGCGCTCCAAGCTTGATGTGCTGATGCCCCAACTCCAATTAACAACACAGGCATCCAGAAACTGATTTCTCCTAAAGTTTGTGCCAACAAAACCACCAAAGGAATACATGCAATCATTAGCATGGCTTTCATTCTGCCATCATAAGGGCTATATCCTTTTTTTATAAAATAAACAGGAAACCATCCACCACCAATACTTCCAATCATTGTCATGCTGTACAATACAGTTAAAGGCAAAATGATTGATGTACCAGTCATCTGATATTGATCTTTTAAATAGGCAGGCAACCAAAACAAAAAGAACCACCAAACACCATCCGTTAAAAATTTACCAACGGCAAAAGCCCAAGTTTGTTTGTATCCCAACAATTTCGTCCAACTCAATCCTTTTTCATTTTCTTTTGTTGCCTCTGTTGTTGATTCTTCAACATCACTTAAAATAAATTCCAATTCAGTTGCAGAAAGACGTTTTTGATGTTCTGGTTTTTCATAAAAAGCAAACCAAAAAATCAACCAGATAAAACCGATGCCCCCGATGATAAAAAATGCGGCTTCCCATCCCCAATTGGAAGCTATCCATGGAACAGTAAGTGGCGCAAGAATTGCACCCACATTAGCTCCTGAATTAAATATTCCTGTTGCAAATGCCCTTTCTTTTTTTGGAAAATATTCAGCAGTTGCTTTAATCGCTGCGGGGAAATTACCTGATTCACCAAATCCAAGAATTGCCCTTGAAACCATGAATCCTAAAATAGAAATAGGTACTGCAGCAACTCCAAACCAACCTAAAATAGCCAGAAATCCTGTACCAATTGGAATAGCAAAACCGTGAATTGCGGCTCCTACAGACCAAATTATGATTGCCCAAGCAAAACCCCATTTTGTACCAAGCTTGTCTATTATTCTGCCGGCAAACAACATTGAAATGGCGTAACTAAATTGGAAAACGGATGCAATGTTTGCATAATCACTGTTTGTCCAACCAAATTCTTCTTCCAAAGTTGGCTTTAATAAACTCAACACTTGTCTATCGAGATAATTTACAGTTGTTGCAAAAAATAAAAGCGAACAAATCGTCCATCTATATTTTCCAATTTTTGAAGTATCCATTTTATTTGGTTTTTATCGTTTGTAAAAGTGCTAAAACTTGCTTTGTTGATGATTCTATTGCTGTGTAATTTTTTTCTTCCATCAATTTTTTACTGATGAGTTTACTTCCCATACCTACTGCACAAACACCTGCTTTGAACCAACTTTCAATACTTTCTTTTGTCGTATCTACACCGCCTGTAGGCATGAACAACAATTTAGGGAATATTTCTTTTATTGAGCTTAAAAATTCAGGCCCTAACATATTTCCTGGGAATAATTTAATAAACGTAACACCACAATTTTCGGCAGCGATAATTTCTGTTGGTGTCATACAGCCCGGCGCATACAGCATACCGATAGTGTTCGCTTTTTCGGCAACTTCTTTAACAAAACCTGGACTTACCAAAAAATCTGCGCCAGCAGCAATGTAATCCTCTGCTTGTTGTAGATTCTTAATCGTTCCTACGCCTAGTAACATTTCTGGCATTTCTGCATTTCTAACTTCAACCATTTTTTTGAAATTATTCAATGCTGCTTCACCACGATTGGTGTATTCAACAGCTTTCACGCCAGCTTTATAAATGGCACGTAAAATTCCAACGCTTACTGTCTCATCTGCATTGAAATATAATGGCAATATGCCTTGATTGATTATTGCTTCCGTAGCTTTTTGTTTCATATAGAAAAATGTTTGTGGTTTGTTGTTTGTTGTTTTGTTTCGCGCAAAGAACGCTAAGGTGCAAAGAACGCAAAGGGAGAATAGTTCCAACCTCTTGAACGTCTTAAACCTCTTAAACGTCTTAAACCTAGATTTTCACCTTTATCACCAATTTCTTAATCATAGAATCTGCATTCCCTATCATTGGTGCATGCACATCTTCTGGAAAAAATATAGCAAATTGACCATCTGTTAAATCAAAAAATGTATCTGGCTTGTCGTTATAGAAAAGCACATCTTTTTCTTCATTGTATTCGCCATTTGGTG
>CALQKL020000151.1 GCA_943331145.2 Chitinophaga pinensis | reverse complement strand
AATGAGGTCTAACTTTTTCTAAAAATTCGTTTCGATTTTCTACAAAGAATGCTTGCTTGCCTGCACTTTTGATTTCTACAATCAAGTCATTGGCTGAAATGTCTTTTACTGCCGAACCACCCGCATAAAATATTTCACTCATCCAAATTTCATCTTCGGGACGCAATACTTGTATAAATTCGTGAATAAAATCATTTTTTAAAAATCGCGTTGGACCATAACCGTGAGGCTGAAACCATGCGATAACTTTTGGGGCAATTTGCTGACAAGCATCAATAGACGCAGCGCATTTAACGGGATTATGTCCATAATCATCAATCACATATACCCCATCTTTTTTACCCAATAATTGATGACGACGATGAATGCCCTCGTATTGAGCAATCCCTTTTGAACAAATTTCGAGTGAAATCCCCAATTGAACAGCAACTGCAACAGCCGCCAAAGCATTTTCCATATTGTGTTTCCCAATGGTGTTTAATGCAAACGGAATATCATTTATGGAAAACTGAATGGTCATGCCATTTTGTAAAAAATCAGTTGAAGTAAATCCTGCATTCGAATTGGGGTTGCTTGAAAAATCATTGGCAACATCCGCAGTTAATGAAGCCGCTAATTTGTTGTTTTGATTAACAATGAATAATGATTTCGTGTTTTTTTTGAAGGTAGAAAAAATAGAAATCAGCTCGTCAATTTCTTGATGATCTTTATCAATATTAAGCAATAGGCCTACTTCTGGGGTGTATCCAACAATAGAGCCATCACTTTCATCAGCTTCAATAATTAACCAATCGCCGCTTCCAACGATGGCATTTCCTATCTTTCCTTTTTTGATGATGCTCACTAATCCTGCACCGCTAATTACACTTGGATTGAAACCTGCAAATTCCATAATATCGTAAAGCATAGCACTGGTGGTACTTTTGCCCGATGTGCCCCCTACTGCAATTGTTTTTTTGCTGTTGGCAATTAACGCCAATAAAGCACTTCTTTTGATAATGGGAATTGACAATTGCTTTGCTTTCTGTACCTCATAAACACTGTCTTCAATTGCGGTTGAAACGACTACCAATTGTGTATTTTCATCAATACCAGCTCCATTTTGTAGAAAACAATTTATCCCTTCAGTTTCCAATTTATCTCTGGTGTCATTTAATTCTCCTTCAACAAAATATCTATCGCTACCGCTCACACGCTTTCCAATGCCAGCTAAATATTGTGCTATTGCACTCATTCCTGTACCGGCAACACCTATAAAAAATACATTTTCAAAATCGTCAATAGATTGATACATTATTAATTGCTTTATGGATTATCCACGAATTTACTAAGTGGTGGTTAATTAAATAATTAAAAAGTAAAAATTCAAAATTTAAAATTCGATTCTCGTCATTCTTGACTAGTTTTTTCACTTTTTACTTTTCACTTTTGACTTCTATTGAATTTCCAATTGTTTGATTTCTTTATTATAATCATACTGAAGATCTTCGTGCATGCCCGATATTTTTGTGCTAATTTTTTTAAGAAGTGATAAGTAAATATTTTTTAGTGCTACGCTGTTATTCAATTTCAACCCAGATTCTTGAATACATCTGCATACATAAATCAATAAGGTTATTTCAGTGGTATCAATTCCACTGTATTTTATAAATTTATTGGTAATGCGAATGATTTTTCGAAGGTTCTTTTTGGCGATGTAAACCGATTGAATGTTTAAAGTTTGAAACCCTTCGTCTATAACTTTTTTTGCAGATTGGATATAAGCATCTTCATCTTGTTCTTCAAACAATAAGTATGTAAGTAGATCTTTATTTTCTTTTTTAAATCGAGCCAATCTTAAACACAAATCAATAAGTTGCGTTGGTGATTGTTCAGATAAAGCAGATTTAATTTCTTTGGAAGATGCAGCTTTCATTATTTTTACAATAAATAAAAATTAAAAAGTAAAAAGCAGAAAATAATAATTCCAGTTTTTGAATTTTGAATTTTAACTTTTGACTTCTATTCTGAAAGATAACAAAAACTAGAAAGAATAAATCAATTGAATGATTTTGATATTTTGGTTATGAGGTTACCATTTTGATAGAGTAAGGCTTGATAATTTCCTTTTTGGTATTGATCAGCAGAAACGGAAAATGGTATTTTTTTAAGCTCCCCTTTGTTGCAATCAAATTTCACTTTACTGGTATAAATTTTTCTACCCTCTTTTGTTTCAAATGTGCCCGAATCCCATGATGATGATTGTAGAACTTTTCCATTAGGTTGCACAATTACAACCATAATCTCTCCAAAAGCATTTTGAGATAAATTATTTCTAACTAAAAAAGAACCTGAAAAACGATTTAAATTATCCGCCAAATCGGTTTCAGTTAGATTAATATCATCATTGGTTAAACCCACTAAGTTTAAATCAGAAATTGTAAGTACGCCTGAAGGATTGGGTTTTTCTGGAGTCTGTTTTTGTTCTGTTATTGCTGTTTTAGCTTCTGTAATAACATCGTTACCTGAATCACCCACTTTTGCTAATTTGTCAATTAAAATTCCAAGTCTTTTGTTTTCTTGTTGTATAGCTAAGTTTTGTCTTCTTAGTTCGTCAACTTTACTTTGAAGCGTTCCTATTTTTTGCTGAGCTGCAGATAAACCTTCAATGTCTGTTGGATTGGATAATAGCGTTGCGATTTCATCACGAAGATTGTTGAATTCTGTAAGCTTGAAAGTAATATCGAGCTTCAAAGAATCTGCTTTTGACAAAGCAAGGTCAAGCGTATTTATGTTGTTGAGTGCATTTATATACAATTGATTTAAAGAATCTTTAGTAAGAATCTTATTTCCCATAGAATCCACACCAACAGATGTAGGAGGTGTATACTTCTTTTTTCCATAATTATAGCCCCATGTCCACAACAAAGCAAGAGAGACTGTTAGTAATAATAATGAAACAAAAATGAGTAATATGGATTTGTAATCTTTCATAAAAGATCAACCGTTTTATTTAATGAGATTATTTATTTTCAGAAATGGTTTGATTAACAAAAGCACTGATCCAACCAACTTGTCCATTTTTTATGAAGTAAAATTGTTTCTTTTCATAAACCCCTTCAAATTGACGCATTATTTTTAATAACAACCCTATACCAGACATTAAAGCACGTTGATCAAAAACTTTATTTACCTTTCTGATTTCGTTGCCAATATATTTTTTATCTAGCGAATTATCTTGAATCGTTTTAATAATTGCGGTGTCAGATAATGACAAATAATTTTTGAAAACACGTTCGCTTAATTTTACCACATCATCATATAAAACCGGCACTACTTGATTTTCGGCAAGTTCGGGATACATTAAATTAGCCGTGGCCCAAGCGATACCACCACTAAATGCGATGTTGTCGCTCATGTTGTAAGCGCCACTTACATTTACTGCATAAGTGATTTCTTCATCAGCTTGTCCTGAAAGAACGCGTTGCATTTGTTTGTTGAAATTTACTACGGTTCGATCATCATCCAATCTTTTATCTGTTGCATTTGAAATACTTTTTGTACCCCAAGTCAACTGAAATAAGCTGAAATTTTTTGTATTACCAGAAGGGAAATAACCACCTTTGGTGTTTCCACTTCCAATATCAATTAAAAAAGTAGTGTATCTTTTTGATTCTGGAACTATGCCTAGATGAGATAATCTGGCTTCGTCTATTACTTCTATTGGTTTTATAATTCTATTAGGATCACTAATCGCAATTTTGAAAGAATCAGACATATTGGTAAGCCAAGTTGTTTTGTTTTCTCTTTCAGAAACCACTTTAACGCCACTACTAAAAACGATAAATATTTTTTCAGATGGAATTTGATAAGATTTATTTGCAACAGAATACAAACCAGTAAGACCTTTTAAAGTTGCTTGAAAAGATTCTTTTGAGAATGTAATAAAGTCGGTGTTTGTGGAAGTATCTTTTAAAATGTTGAAATTTCCATTTTTTAAACCTGAGCCTGTTACCTCAATTAAACTCATTTTTACACCCTTTGAGCCAATTTCTATACCAGCATAAACATTCGTTCCTTTAAATTTATGTTTAATACTTGTTTGAGCATGCAGATTTATTAAAAAAAATGTGCACGTAAGCGACAGGGTTATTAAACGGAAAAGTAGGTTGGTTAGCATGATTTTAATATATTTTCTTCGAAATCAAGGGCTAAGATAATATTTGAAATTTCAAATTCCACATTATTGCCCACAAATGTTTAAAAAAATATTAAAATGCAATAAGTTGTAATTCATTGTGGGTTTATGGATACTAATCAAGTATTACTACTTTTTCTATTTTGTCGTTTTGCTGAATTAAATCAATAACGTCTAATCCATCAATAATTTTTCCGAAGCAAGTGTGAACACGGTCTAAATGAATGGTATTGTTCCTATTATGACAAATAAAAAATTGAGAACCACCTGTATTGGGGCCACGATGTGCCATTGAAAGCACGCCTTTATCATGATATTGCTTGTCTCCTTTCGTTTCGCAAGGAATACTATAACCTGGACCGCCAGCACCTGTTCCATCTGGGCACCCGCCTTGAACAACAAAATTTGGAATTACTCTATGGAAACTCAACCCGTCGTAGTAACCAGATTTAATTAATTTAATAAAATTTCCTGCGGCAATGGGCGCAGCATCATCATATAATTCAAATTTCATTATACCTTTTGAAGTATGCATTTCACCTTGAGTTAATTTTATCTCAGTCATAAATTATTTTTTTAGTTTGAAAGTTAGAAAGTAGAATCCTAAACAAGCTCTTCAATTGTTGCGTTGATATTTCTGTCATTGATTGCATCGCAAAGCGGTTTTAAAACTTCGTAGCTATCTTTTTTTACAGCATATTTTCCTTTATGATGAATGAGCATGGCGCATTGTTCAGCTTGTTCTTTAGAATGACCACAAATTTCAATAAGCGTATCAATAACCCACTGGAAAGTATTAATCTCGTCATTCCAAACCAGTAAAATGCAAGGCGGTTCGGTAGCTGTAAGCGTGTCGGAATCGTATGATTCTTTTTCAAATGGATTGTATGAAGAATTGATTTTCATTTAGGGAACAAAAGTAAAACATAAACGTAAAAAATTAGTAAAAAAATTTTTTAAAAATAATTTCATTTTTTTTTATTCTAAATAATATTTCCCCTTATCTTCGCAGTCCGAAAAACGGAAAGGGAGTTTAGCTCAGTTGGTTTAGAGCATCTGCCTTACAAGCAGAGGGTCACAGGTTCGACTCCTGTAACTCCCACAAAAACAGCCTCACTCAACAAACAAAGAGTGAGGTTTTTTTATGCCTATGCCACACGTTTATATTTTATATTCTGCAACTAAAAACAAATTCTACGTCGGATGTACATCTGATGATTTAGAAGAAAGAATAAGAAAACACAATTCAAATCATAAAGGATTTACTGGTAATATAAATGATTGGGGTTTGAAATACAGTGAGGTATTTGAATTGAAAGCTGATGCTTTTGCACGTGAAAGAGAAATTAAAAAATGGAAAAGCAGAAAGAAAATCGAAGAACTTATAAGGGCAAAATAGTTGGTTTAGTGCATCCCGATTTACATCGGGAGGGTCACAGGTTCGACTCCTGTAACTCCCACAAACGAAACCTCACTATAAAAAGTGAGGTTTTTTTATGCCTAATATTTAGTTTAGTGCATCCCTATTT
>CALQKL020000150.1 GCA_943331145.2 Chitinophaga pinensis | reverse complement strand
GCGGCTCTATGCAGTCGATTAAAAAAACAATTATGAATGGGTTTAACGAGGTGGTGCAAACCATCAAAAGTGTTGCCTTACAGTATCCTGAGCAGGAGCATACCGTTTCATTTGTAAGTTTTAATTGTTCTGGCATAAAAAAAATTCATAAAAATTCAAAAATAGAATCGTTGAATCAAATTAACGATCGTTCTTATCAACCCAATGGAGGTACGCCACTTTTTGATGCAATAGGCGCTTCAATTTTAAATTTGAATTCGATCATAGAAAGAGAAAAATCCAAAAACTACAATGTACTGGTTACTATTCTTACTGATGGTGCAGAAAATGCGTCCAAAGAATATTCCGCTGAATCCATAAAAAAAATGGTCGAATTATACAAGTCAAAAAACTGGACCTTCACCTATATTGGCGCCAATCATGATGTAGATATTTTTGCTTCGAGAATTTCTATTAACAACTTTATGAAATTTGAGACTAGTGAAGAAGACATGCAAAGAATGTTTGTAAAAGATCGAGAAGCCAGAATGAATTACAGCAAAAAAATTAGAAATTTCGAAAACGTTTCTGATGACTATTTTGAAGAAAACGAAAGCGATAAAAAAATGCCTAACGATAAAGAAAAACAACCAGAAAAAAAATCATTTTTTAAGCGGTTGTTTGGAGGATAATGTAACATTTTAAATCACAATCTCATTTAAATGAATAATTCAAATTCCGAAAAGAATTTCAATAATGGATACCCTTTCCCACTAACTGGTGAAAGCTTTGATGCATTTATAAAGTTGGAACAATACGAGCTAAATGCTGTCGAAAAAGAAACAAATAAACCAATTACAGATGGGCTGGTTTTATTTTATATCGTAAAAGAGAAATTAAGGGAAAGTGGTGTTCAGTATAGTAGTCCGGGTAACTCCGCCAAAAGGAATTTCATACTTTGGTTTAATGCACAAATTGATAAAGATGAATCTTACAGTTATCAAATAGAATTAAAGGAAAAACATTTTAATTTGATTTGTGAGATGGTGAAACAATTGCAAGAAAATAAATAACGCATTGGCGCAAGGAAAGGAAACACGAAGACAGGAAGGTTTTTTTGATTAGAGCGAGAAACAGAATGTGAATGAAGAAAAAAGTCAAAACTCAATTTTCGTTCTCGCTCTCATTTTCGCTCCAACCTTCTGAATGGGTTGAAAATCTTCAACCCCTACAACCTCCAAAACCTCTCAAACCTCCTAAACCTCTTCCACTTTATCTTCCTTCTTTTCCAAATAAAACCTTACGAGTAAATAACCTCCAAAGGCAACAAATAAATTAATGAAAATAAATTCCGGATGATTGGTAAATAATTCAATGCTTTGTTGCATCGTTTCTATTTTGGGATTACCAAGGGTATACATTGAAATATTCATCCCGACCATTTCAAAAATGAAAAACATTAAAATCGTAATTAGCTTCCATTTTATTGGAGATAGTCCTTTACGTAATGCAAGTTTGCCTATGTATCTGCAGGCAAAAAAAAGTATGATGATTTCGGGCATAATTAAACTAAATCTATATCAAAGCTTACCAAATCTACAAATTGTGCTATTCTTTGATCGATATCAGCTTTTGTAATTTCCTTCATGCGCTCTGGACCAAATTTTTCTACACAAAAACTCGCTAGTGCACTTCCTACAATGATAGCCGTTTTCATATTTTCAAAACTGATGTCTTTGGTTTTTGCCAAATGACCAATAAAGCCACCAGCAAATGTATCTCCCGCACCTGTTGGATCAAATACTTCTTCTAATGGTAATGCTGGTGCAAAAAATACATGGTTTTCATGGAACAATAATGCACCATGCTCTCCTTTTTTGATGATTAAAAAACGAGGCCCCATTTCTAAAATTTTATTGGCAGCTTTTACCAATGATACTTCTCCACTCAATTGCCTTGCTTCACCATCATTAACCAACAACACATCAACTTCTTTCAACACCACTTTCAAATCTTCTAATGCAATATCCATCCAAAAATTCATCGTGTCCATTACAATTAGTTTCGGACGAACTTTCATTTGCTTGATAACACTCAATTGTAATTTAGGCATCAAATTGCCCAACATTAAAAACTCACTATCCTGATAACTATCTGGAACGATAGGGTTAAAGTCTTCCAATACATTTAAATCGGTAATCAATGTATCTCTAGAGTTCATGTCCATGTGGTATTTTCCACTCCAGAAAAACGATTTTTTATCCGATACCATTTCTACACCATCAATTTTTACCCCACGCTTTTTCATTTCTTCCAACTCTTCAGCAGGGAAATCATATCCAATAATTGATATTTGGTTGATTGGTTTTACAAAATTGCTTGCCGCATACGCTACATAGGTTGCAGAACCACCAACAATTTTATCTACTTTTCCAAAAGGCGTTTCAATAGCATCAAAAGCCATTGTTCCAACTGTAATTAATGACATACGTGAAGATTTTAAATTTTAAACTTCGCAAAAGTAGGTTAATAAATGTTCTAAATTATTGCAAAGGAAATTTAATTGTATTAATTTGTAGTCATGCTCATAAATGTACATCCCGTTAACCCACAACCCCGTTTAATCAAGCAAATTGTAGATTGTTTGAAATCTGGTGGCATTATCGTTTACCCAACAGATACCATTTATGGCTTGGGATGCGACATTTTTCAGCCAGCTGCTATTGAAAAAATTTGCCAGCTAAAAAATCTGAATCCCTTAAAAGCGCAACTTTCCTTTATTTGCAAAGACCTTAGCCATTTAAGTGATTTTACAAAAAATATAGACACGCCTTTATTTAGAACATTAAAAAGCCATTTGCCTGGACCATTTACTTTTATACTTCCAGCCAGCAAACAAGTGCCTAAGTTATTACAAACCAAAAAGTCAACGATAGGTATTCGAATTCCCAACAATGAAATTTGTATGCAAATATTAGAAGCACTTGGAAACCCCATAATTAGCACTACTTTACCTGGCGACTTTGTTGAAGATTATACCGACCCGGAAATTATTCAACAAAACATTGGACATAAAATTGATTTGATTGTAGATGGTGGCATTGGTGGTACAAAACCTTCTACGATAGTAGATTGCTCAACCGATGATTGGCAAGTGGTTAGGCAGGGATTGGGGGAATTTGAAGCGTAAAGTTTGGTTTCACAAAAGGCGCGCAAAGGCGCGTAGGGGTTGAAACACGAAGGCACTAAGGCGCAAAGACACTAAGTTTTTTTGATTAGAGCGAGAAACAGAATGTGAATGAAGAAAAAAGTCAAAACTCAACTTTCACTCTCGTTCTCATTTTCGCTCTGACTTTTTTAGTACCTTTTCTTAAAATTACGGTTGTTGTTATCTCTTCCGCCACCAGCTCCACCGCGATTGTCTCTTCCGCCACCACCGCCGCTTCCACGGTTATCTCTTCCGCCACCACGATTATCTCTTCCGCCTGCATTTCTATTATCTCTACCTCCAAAATTTTGTCTGTACTGACCACGTCCACCGGAAGAACCATAGTCATCTCTGTCTGTACGATTGTCGGTTCTGTGCTTTACAAACGGTTTATTGTTAAACTCTAACTCTCCATTTGTAATGCTGCTCAATTCTGTTTGAATATTGTCATCGTGCACCAATTCCTTATGCCAGTTGCTGTACGTGAGTTTCATATAGTACGCAATTGAATTGGCAAATCCTTGCTTTTTTTCAGGGTTTTCTTCATGCAACGCCTTATCTATTACCAACTCAATATTTTTTCCCAAATGATTAAATCGAGGATATTTTTTTGGATAACGTAGCTTTTCTGGTTTTGCTTTTAGTGTTTCCCTAGTTGGAATAGGATATGGACTTTCAACATCCAATGTAAAATCACTAATTAAAAAAAGATGATCCCATAGTTTATGTCTGAAATCCTCTACGTTTTTCAAATGTGGATTTAAAAAACCCATCAATTCTATAACCGCATACGCATTTTTTTGACGCGTTTCTTTGTCTTCTATTTTTAATAAATACTCTACCATTTTTTGAATATGTCTGCCATATTCTTTCATAATTAAATGGTTTCTAGTGGTGTTGTATTCCATGTTTTCAACGTTCAGCATCATTCAAAGTTATTCGTTATAAATGTTAATTCCTTTTCTGCCGTTTGCACAGCATTTTTTATATAATCGTTAAGGGTAAAATATTATGGATGTTGATTTTTTCTGCTTCGCTCAAGCTTCCAATAGATATAAATTAATGCGATTAATACGCCTACACTATCTGCAAACCAATCCCACAATTCAAAACTTCTTCCTGGCACTAAAAGCTGAATGAATTCGGTTGATAAACCCCAAACTGATGCCGCTAAAGAAATCCAAATAAAATATTTTACTTTGGTTGAGTCAACCATTTCAGCTTTAAATATAGGAAAAATAAAAAGATAATTCAGCATACCAAACATTGCTGCATGTACAATTTTATCCGGTCTTATTGCAGAAAGCCACCACATTGGTTCTATTTCCGGCATTTCATGTTTGGGCAAACAAATTAATAATAAGACCAAAATAAACCAAAGGATGCCAGGAACAAATTTCTTGTAAGATATGCCTTTCAAATTAAATTAATTTAACCCACAAAAGCTGCATATTGCGCTGCACTCATCAAACCATCTATTTCTGCAAGATTATCTATGGTCATTTTTATCATCCAACCCGCTCCGTATGGATCTGTATTTACCAACGATGGATCAGCTTCTAATTGAGCATTCATTTCGGTAATCGTTCCAGCTACTGGAATAAACAAATCACTCGCCGTTTTCACAGCATCTACCGCACCAAATATCGCCTCAGCTGATAATGATTTTCCAATTGTGCTGATGTCTACAAATATAATATCGCCCAACGCATCTTGTGCAAAATCAGTAATGCCTACTGTTGCTGTATTTCCTTCTACCAAAATCCACTCGTGATCTTTTGTATATTTTAAATTAGCTGGACAATTCATAAAAAAAAATTTTTATTTTAATATTTCGATGCAATTTAAATGAAAATTGTTTTTTAAACTATTTTACAATTTCCATTTTCATCATTACATTAACCAATGGACGATTACTGCCATCTGTTTTCATTAACGCTATTTTGTCGATTACTTCTAATCCACTGATGGTTTCGCCAAATACAGTATAATCCATATCTAAAAATGGTGTTCCGCCAACTGTTTTATACAGATTTTTTTGTTCTGCTGAATAAGTAATGCCTTTCGATTGTTCCATGTTAAATAAATCTCCTTCATTGCTCACATTCCCTTGCACGATATAAAACTGACAAGCACTGCTGGCTTTTGTAGGATTGCCATCTCTTGCAGCACATAATGCCCCTTTTTTATGAATGATGTTTTTATTAAACTCTGCCGGAATTCTTTCCATATCTCCACCGCCCATGCCCAACATGGCGCCTGCTACGGCCGTTTTACTCATTGGGTCTCCACCTTGTATCATAAACCCTTGAATTACACGATGAAACAATAAACTATCGTAAAAACCAGCTTTAACCAATTTTACAAAATTGTCTCTATGTTTAGGTGTTGAATCGTATAGTTTAATAATTATTGTTCCAACTGAAGTGGTAATTTTTACTTTGGTTTTACCTGCTGTATACGGATTTGGTTTTGCTGCTACTACTTTAGCAGTTGTGGGCTTAGAATTGATTGTTGTTTTTTGTTGTGCAATTCCATTTAATG
>CALQKL020000149.1 GCA_943331145.2 Chitinophaga pinensis | reverse complement strand
CTTTTAATATCGTTTTCACAAGTTTACCATTGGCATCATAAATACCAATATTTACAGGTGTTGTTTGGTTTACTTGATATTGTAAATAAGTCCCTCCTTTTGTAGGATTTGGGAACAATACCACTTTTTCAATATTACTTTTAGAAGCTGCTACACGGCCTGTTCCTGTGCCCAATGTATCAATCAAACAATTGCAAGCGTCGGCATTACGAACCGCACTGTTGGATTGAACAACAAACTGCATCCAATCTCCTGAGCTTGTATAATTACTTGTTCCACCTGAACTATAAACCCTCAATCTAATATCTCCGGTTGATGATATAAAATTGGCGGGAGTGTTTTGAACATTAGTAATTGATACATCTGTTGAAGAAACTGTTCTGCTATCAATAGAAGTCCAAGCTAAAGTTGACCAATTGTATAAATACAATATTTGTGTTTTAGAACTGCTGTTTTTACCATCATAATTGATGGTTAATTTAGAAATCGAACTAGGCAATTGCGTAATTTTAACAGCACCATACCAATCAGCTACTCTTGTATTTCTAGTAGTAGAATTTACCACAAAATAGCTTGCATTATTTGTGCTTAAATTTCCGTTTGTTCCACTATTTAAGGTTCCATTTAAAATAGTAGTAGTAGTAGGCACATACGTGTAAGATGTTGTAACACTCAGCAATTGAACAACTGCAACTGCTGGAGTGTAAATTGAATTACCTGCTTGTGTAGCCGTAATATTGGCATATCCTGCTGCATTAATATGTATTTGATTATTGATAATGGTTGCTACTGAAGCATTTGAACTAGAATAAATAACACTTAACCCTGAGGTTGCTGTTGCACCTGGATTAAAATCTGCATCTCCAAATACTTTTGCTGGAATGGCTGAAAAGCTGATTGTTTGTGACAATCCTGTTACTGTTAAAGTTTGACTAACACTTTGCGCTGCACTATAAAATGCATTACCCGCTTGTGAAGCAGTAATCACGCAACTTCCATAACCCACCAAATGAATATTACCGTTTACAATTGTTGCGATGTTGGCATTTGAGCTTGTTAATGTTACAGACATACCAGATGATGCAGTAGCTCCAGAACTAAAATCCGCAGCGTTTACTACTTTATTAGGTATTGCAGGGAAGCTTATCGTTTGTGCTTGTATAGGTTGTGTTGGTTTTCCAGCCCCAACCAAATTGCTATCCAATGGAAAATTCAAAAACGAACCTGAACCATTTATTTCATCGCAACCTATATCAAATACCGAACTTCTAATTTGTCCTTGTGCATCTAAATTTGAAATTAAACTTGCATAAGTTGATGTGTTTATAGCAGCATCTTGTAAACTAGATGGAGGTGTTAGAATTCCATTTACCCTACTTCCAAAAGTTAACGTAGCAGATGTAAATCCTGTAGTATTGGCCATACCCAAACCACTAGGAGCATTGTATAAATTCCCCTCAGCAGAATACGTTAATGCACGATTAGCAGTATCATTATAAGCCGCTTGACCAACAGACATTTTTATTACATTATTTGCAATTTTAATTCCAACAGGTTGATTTAAAGCCAACCCATTATCTGTATGCCCAATTCTTATTCCAGGCCCACCTTTACAATTGACTATTGTATTAAAAGCTACAATCGCGCTATCAGCAGGAAGATAAGCACCATCCAATACTGCAAGGTTTAAACTATCAGATACTGGATAAGTACCATTGAAGATAACAATAGGCGTTCTCATCGATGTCAAACTTCCATTACTTCCTAATAATCCTTCAAAATAATTATTAAACACTTTATGTCCTTTATCAATAATTCTAACCCCATAAGAATCCGTTTTTGTTGCATCATTATTGATAAAAAAGTTACCATATACAGTACAATATTTGCCCATACGCAATGTCAATCCTCCATTACAATTTTTAAAAGTATTGTAACGATATGTGTTGTAATAAGATTTATTTGAAACAATTTCAGGTTCTGTTTGCGTACAATTTTCAAACAAATTATACTCAATGGTATTATAGCCAAAAGTCCTCGAATTATTGCCTACGCCAATTCTTATTGTTTCTCCCCCATTTCCACCCATATAACTTCTACCTAAAAAATAATTGGAATCAATTTTGTGGAAAGTAGATATTGATCTGTCGGGGAATGTAGCCGTGCTATACCAAACCACTACTGTTGCTCTTGCATTAGATTTATTGATAAATGTGCAATGATCTAAACGATTGTTAGTACCATAGAAACCAGTCCATTCATTTTCAGTGGAATCAGTTGAATTGTAATTATCAATTAAGATGTTTGAGATTCTTGAATAATATGCTAATGCGGAAGTTGAAGATCTAAATGACAATACAGGATTTGATGATGCATTCCCGTTTGCAAATTTAAATCCATCTACTAAAATTTTCGTTCCGCTAAATTGCAAATAAGTTGACCCGGTAAAAATTACACCCAAACGAGTTTGTGCTTTTAACACGATCCAATTGCTGGTTGAATTATTGTTTGAATTCACCAAGTTGATTTGACCCCAATTGTATGTTCCATTTGCAACGATAATTGTATCTCCACCACGGGCAGCCGTAAACGCTGTTTTTAAAGAAGCTAATGTACTTACTGTTGTTTTTACAGCGTATGATGAACTTGCAATGAAGCAAAATAAAATGGCAAAAATCGATGTTAAGATATTTTTCATTTCAGTAGATTTTTAATTTTTGAATGGGTCTAAGTTCATAATAAATGCAATAATTTGATTACTCAATTCTGCATTTTTTTCTTTGGTAAATTTTCCATGACCACCACCTTCAACAGTTATAAGTTCTGATTTTACACCAACTTCTTGATACATTTTTAATAAATCAACCGATTGCTTATAAGGTACTGTAGAATCGGCATCTCCATGAATGATTAATGTTGGTGGACTTTTTTTAGAAATATAATTTACAGGTGAAACCGATTTTGCAAACGTTTCATCATTTTTCTTTGCGCCCAACCAATCTCCTGGAGATCTACTTTTTCTAACGGCAGGACCATAATCTGTATAAGCCCAAGCCCAAACATCTGTAATGCCCCATTTATCAATAATGGCAGAAACTTTTATTTTACCATCAAATTTACAATTGCCATCAAATGTTGTGTTGCTTGCCAACAAGCCTGTCATTAAAGCAAGATGCCCCCCAGCAGAACCACCCATCACCACAATTTTATTTACATCGATATTGAATTGCTTTGCGTTTTTAATCATGTAAATAAGTGCGCATCTTAGATCTTCAACTGCAGCAGGTGCTGTAGCATAATTGGTCATTCTGTATTCTACATTTACTATAGAAAAACCTGCATTGAAAAAAGGCGTAAAACCACCTTGCGCTTCTTTGACCCCATTTTTCCAACCACCACCATGAATGTTGATGATTACTGGCGTTGGCTTTGAATTTTGTGGTTGATAATAAATGTCCATCCTTCCATTCCAATCACCAACCTTTGTATATACTTCATCCAGATTGGCTTTAAATGAAGCAGGAAATACGATAGGTTTATATTTCTTTAAAGAATCGGGCGCAAAGATTGCAGTCTCTTGTGCAAAAGAAAACTCAACAGTATTTAGCACAATAAGAAACAAAACATATTTTATTAACTCCTTTTTCATTGTTGATTTTTATTTTTTAAAAGCCTCTGTTTTTTTGATAAAATCTAGTATTGCCAAATTTAGTTCAGCGTTTTTTTCTTTGGTGAATTTCCCATGCCCTCCACCTTCAACAGTAATAAAATCTGTTTGAACACCATTGTCTTTAAACAACTTATACAATACTTCTGATTGATTATAGGCAATGGAAGAATCCGCGTTTCCATGAATAATTAATGTTGGCGGACTTTTTTTATTTACATAAGAAACGGGCGAAACAGATTTTGCAAATTTCTCATCGTTTTGTTTATCGCCTAACCATTCTTTGCCGTTGTAATTTTTTCGGACCGAAGGACCATAATTGGTGTACATTTTAGCCCAAACATCCGAGCAACCATATTTATCAATAATGGCAGCTACTTTAATATTTTTTGTACCAGGACAATTGCCATCAAAAATTGGATTGTTGGCTAAAAGACCAGTCATCAAAGCAAGATGTCCGCCTGCGGACCCCCCCATCACTACAATTTTATTAACATCTATGTTGAATTTCTTTGCGTTTGTGATAAGATAAATTAATGCGCAACGAACATCTTCCACGGCAGCGGGTGCTTTTGCTTGAGGAGACATTCTATATTCAACATTAGCCACACTAAATCCTTCTTTAAAAAATGGAGAAAACCCACCTTGGTTTTCTTTAACGCCATTCTTCCATCCACCTCCATGAATATTAATTAAAAGAGGCGTTGGTTCTGAAGATTGTGGTTGATAATACAAATCGAGTTTCCCGTCCCAATCACCAACTTTTGTGTACACCTCATTAATATTTGCCTTAAATCCATTTGGAAACAAAATTGGCTTATAGGTTTTAGTTACTGTAGTTTCTGTTTCTTGTGCAATAGCAGCAAGGTTATTAAGTAAAAAACTACAAACTAACGCAAATATGTAGGTGCATTTACACATTATTAATACCCAGGATTTTGAGCGATTACAATTGTTGTATTTATATCAATTTCCCTTTGAGGTATTGGCAATAATAATTTTTCAGGTGTAATTAAACTTTGCAATTCAATCAAACTCAATGGTTGTGGATATTGAGAATAATGTGTAGAATACATATTTGAAAAATGATTTTTCAATACTACAATCGGATTAATAGAATTCATTGTAGTTTTAAAACGAACCAAATCAAACCAACGTTGATTTTCAAATGCAAATTCCCATCTCCTTTCGTCTGACAGTGCTTTTTCAAATCCAGCTTCTGTAGTTATTGTTGTTAAAGGAAGCAACCCTGCTCTAACTTTTATTTGATTCATTAATGCAACGCTGTTTGGAGTAAAACCTTGCGCTTCTGCCAACATCAGCAATACATCCGCATAACGTATTACTGGCCAATCATTTTCTCCATCATTTTCATAAATCAAATTTGAAATGTATTTTTTTACATAATTTTTTCCAAAATAAATGTTCATATTAAACTCATCTCTTTTGTCTACCAAAGTATCATAACCGCCTTGTGTTTTTCTGAAAAGTTCTTTTGCAGGATAGTTAAGCCCTTTACCATCTCCATTAACTATTGCTTGTCCGCTTCCACTTGGTGCAAACAAATTTGCAAATGGAGACCCTAATCCAACTTTTCCTGATTTGTATCTTACAGCAAACAATATTTCGTTGTTCATTTCATTGTTTGTAGAAAATACATTTGAATACGTAGATTGTAATCCATATCCACTATTATTTATTACATCTTGCAACAAAGCGATAGCTTCTGTTTTTCTATTTAAGGTTAAGTAAACTTTTGCCATCATCGCTTTAGCCGCCCAAACGTTTGCTCTTCCAAAATCATTAGGATTTATTGCATTAAAATTAGCAGTCAAACCGTTGTCAATTGTGTTTTGTAAATCAGCAATGATGAGTTTATAAATCTCATCTACAGAAGACCTGTTGATATATTTTGCTTCGGCAGGTGAAACTGGCTTTTCGATTAAAAACACACCGCCAAACAATCTTACCAAATTAAAATAATGGTAAGCTCTAATAAATGATGCTTGTGATGAAAGACGTTTTCTATCTTGAAGGGTAACTGGAATTGAACTAGAATCATAACTTATAGACCCGTCT
>CALQKL020000148.1 GCA_943331145.2 Chitinophaga pinensis | reverse complement strand
TTTGTATTTAACGAATCTGCTTTTAAATAGTTTGATGTGATTTCAATTGCTTTACTATATTCAGCAGAATCTCTATAATACTGAATTAGATTTTCTTTTAAGATGATAGAGTCTGGGTATTTTTGAATTAAATCCTGCATCAAATTAACCTTAGGCAATTCTGCAACTGGAGTAGTAGTCGTTTTTTTTTCAGATTCCTCATTACAGGCCACAAAAAATAATAGAAAGCATAAATGGTAAATTCGCATTGTTTTTTTTGTAAAAATAAATGAATCAATCCGCCTAATTAAACAATATTGTATCAATTTGTTTAAAAGCTAATGTTAACTTTGAGTAATTAAAAATTTTAAAGAAGTTTTACTGGTTTAGAATTTATATTTTTAAAATCAAAAAACAACTAAAATCATAAAATAATATCCATGTTCATCAAATCAAGTTTTTTATTTTCCTTTTTTCTAACGAGCATTAATTTGGTTGCTCAAAACAATAGTAAGCCATCTGATACCATTCATTTTCCTGGTGAAAATCATTTCGTAAATGTTAGGCAGTTAACGTTTGGCGGTGATAATGCGGAGGCGTATTTTAGTTTTGATGATCAGTACTTAATTTTTCAAAAAACAAATCCAAAAGAAGGCATTCCTTGTGATCAAATATGGATGGGGAAAATTCCTACAAATGCAAATGAAGCATTTGAACCAAAATTAATCAGTTCGGGAAAGGGCAGAACTACTTGTGCTTATTTCTATCCTGACAATCAACATTTGCTTTATGCATCTACTTTTCTTGGAGGCGATAGTTGTCCGCCAACACCAGATAGAAAAAAATATGGCAATAAATACATCTGGCCAATTTATGAAAGCTTCGATATTTTTAAAACAGATTTGAATGGAAAAATTGTAAAGCAACTGACCAAAACCAAAGGTTATGATGCCGAAGCAACGATTTCTCCAAAAGGCGATATGATGGTATTTACGTCTATGCGTGATGGTGATTTAGAATTATATACCATGGACTTAAATGGCAAACATGTAAAACGTATTACCAATTCGCTGGGATATGATGGTGGTGCTTGGTTTAGTCCAGATGGTACAAAAATATTATGGCGTGCATCTCGTCCAAAAACAGAAGCTGAAATCACAGAATATAAATCGCTATTATCCGAAAATCTAGTAGCACCAACCAATATGGAAGTGTGGATAGCAAATGCTGATGGTACAAACCCTCAACAGCTTACGAAATTAAGTCAGGCCAATTGGGCGCCTAATTTTAACAGAACAGGCGATAAGATTATTTTTTGCAGCAATCATGAATATAAAAGAGGATTCCCGTTTAACATGTATATGATGAATTTGGATGGGGATAATATCGAAAAGATTTCGCGTGACAAAGGATTTGATGCGTTTCCAATGATAAGTCATAATGGTAAAAAAATAGTTTTTTGCAGCAATAGAAATAACGGAGGTACAAGAGATACGAATATATTTATTGCAGATTGGGTTGAATGATTTTAAAAAAATCATTGAATTTATTTATTTAAATAATGGAACAATCAAAAAAAATAGAACCGCTTTTAAAAAGAAAAGTTGAAATTTTAGTTTTGTCTGATATTCATTTGGGAACATTTGGTTGTCATGCAAAAGAGTTGTTGTATTATTTAAAATCAGTAAAGCCAAAAACGGTAATATTAAATGGAGATATCATAGATATATGGAATTTCAACAAGCGTTATTGGCCCAAATCACATATGAAAGTAGTGAAGCATTTGATGCGCTGGATGAGCAAAGGCGTTAAGATGTATTACATTACAGGAAACCACGATGAAATGTTGCGCAAGTTTGTTGGATTTGAAATGGGCGGAATGGAAATTGTGAACAAAGTGATATTAGAATTAGATGGCAATAAAAAAGCATGGTTTTTTCATGGGGATGTGTTTGATGTAACCATGCAATACAGTAAATGGTTGGCCAAGCTTGGTGCTGTAGGTTACGACTTATTGATTTTAATTAATCGGTTTGTGAATTTTATTTCTGAGAAAGTATTTAACAAAGGAAAAATTTCGTTGTCAAAAAAAGTAAAAAATGGCGTAAAAGGCGCGGTTAAGTTTATCAATAAATTTGAAGAAGTGGCTGCTGAAATTGGCATTAATAATGGTTATGATTATGTGGTATGTGGACATATTCACCATCCAGAAATCAGGGAAATCAGCAATGCAAAAGGATCAATTGTTTATTTAAATAGTGGCGATTGGATAGAAAATTTAACCGCATTGGAATATAATGCTGGAGAATGGAAACTTCATCATTTTGATATAGAGGGATATCAAAAAGCAAAAAAAATGGAAAAAGAAGAGGAAGAGTTAAACAACAACCAATTATTCGACAATATGGTTCAGGAGTTTAAGATGATGAAAAGTGATGATGAAAGTTAGAAGTAAAAAGTAAAAAGTAAAAAGTAAAAAATAAAAAGTGAAAAAGCATGACCACAATGGTGGGTAAATAGCAAAATAAATAATTTTTACTTTAATGAAAACTTATATTTTAAAGAACATTACACGACAATCTTAAAGTTTTAAAAATCAATGAAAATCCTTTATGCAATACAAGGAACGGGGAATGGGCATGTATCTAGAGCGCGTGATATCATTCCTATTTTACAAAAAAAAGGGGATTTAGATATTTTAGTAAGTGGCATACAAGCAGATGTAGATTTGCCTTACAGCATAAAATATAAATTTAAAGGACTTAGTTTTATTTTTGGCAAAAAAGGCGGTATTGATTTATTTGACACTTTTAAAAAATGTGATCTGCGTAATTTGATTCGCGAAATAAAAAGCTTGCCTGTACATGATTACGATTTAATCATTAGCGATTTTGAACCAGTAAGCACTTGGGCCTGTAAAATTAAAAAGAAACCATGTATTGGGTTGAGTCATCAATCTGCCGTAATTAATAAAAATGCGCCCAAACCTAAAACATTTGATATCATTGGAAACCTTGTGTTAAGGTATTATGCACCATTTACAAAAGCGTATGGTTTTCATTTTGAAAACTATGATGAAAATATATTTTCACCAGTAATAAGAAATCAAATAAGATCAGCAAGTCCGGTTAAGCATCCTCATTATACCGTGTATTTACCAGCTTATGGCGATGAGATTATTATTCGGATTTTAAATGAAATTCCTCAAGTAAATTGGGAAGTGTTTAGTAAGCATTCAAAAGTTAAGTACACTGAAAAAAATGTACAGATTTACCCAATTCAAAACGAGGCATTTATTACAAGCATTGTGAACTGCACTGGCATCCTTTGTGGTGCTGGGTTTGAGTCGCCTGCTGAAGCATTGTTTTTGCAGAAAAAACTAATGGTGATTCCAATGAAAGGGCAGTACGAACAACAATGTAATGCTGCAGCTTTAAATAAATTGGGTGTTCCAGTTTTGAAAAGTTTTAAATTGGATTATCTCAATCAATTAAAAAACTGGGTAGATTTACCGCAAAATATTAACGTAAATTATCCAGATATAACCGAACAAATTATTGATAAATTAATTGCCGAAAACATTAAATAATCTGTTTTTATTCGCCTCAATATTTTTTTATCTCACCATATAAAAATATATTTATAACAATCAATTCATTTTTTATGGTAAACACTTCGTATAAGCACTTTACAATTGGGGTAGAAGAGGAGTACATGGTGATCGATCCAACTACACGTGAGTTGAAAAGTCACGAACAAAAAATTGTACTTGAAGGTCAGAAAATATTCGGCGATAAAGTAAAAGCGGAAATGCATCAGGCGGTTGTGGAGGTTGGAACTGATATTTGTAAAAATGTGGAAGAAGCTTTTTCAGATGTAGCCAATTTAAGAAAGTCGGTACATGAAATTGCAAATTCATTAGGTTTGTGGGTAGGAGCGAGTGGAACACATCCTTTTAGCCATTGGCAGAAACAATTGATCACAGATCACGCCCGTTACAATGAAATCGTAAATGAGTTTCAGGATGCAGCGCGAAGCAATTTGATTTTTGGACTACATGTGCATATTGGTATGGAAAGCCGAGAAATGGCCATCCATATCGCCAATTCAGCACGTTATTTTTTACCACACGTTTTTGCATTAAGCACCAACTCGCCATTTTGGGAAGGAAGATTAACGGGATATAAATCTTATCGAACAAAAGTATTTGAGAAATTCCCACGAACAGGCATTCCCGATTTATTCAATAGTATTGAAGATTACGACAATTATGTGAAGATGTTGATCAAAACCAATTGCATCGACAATCCTAAAAAGATTTGGTGGGATTTGCGGGTGCATCCGGTTTTTAATACGGTGGAATTTAGGATTTGCGATATCCCATTAACCATTGACGACACCATTGCCATTGCTGCAATATTTCAGGCGATTTGTGCAAAGTTGTATAAGCTACGTGCTCAGAATTTGAATTTTATGATGTACAGCAGAGCGTTAATAAATGAAAATAAATTCAGGGCCAGCAGATATGGATTGGAAGGTAACATGATTGATTTTGGAAAAGCCGAAGAAGTAAACACCGTTTCTTTAATCCATGAGCTTTTAAATTTCATTGATGATGTGGTACCACATTTAAGCAGTCGACACGCCATTAGTCATGTGCATAAAATTATAGAATCGGGTACAGGCGCAGATTTACAATTAAAAGTTTTTGAAGAAACCGGAAGCATGATTGATGTGGTGGATCATATTCGGGGGAATTTTTTAAAAGGAATATAAGACGTTTGGTGTTTGGTGTTTATTGTTTGTGGTTTATTGTTTGTTGTTGGAAATGCCATTCAGCACGAAGATTTTTTTGACGCAATTAACTTTGATGATTGCTGAAAACACCAACATCGGCAACAAAAAATCCCCAACCTTTTGAACCCATTGAACATATTGAACCTTTTGAACATCTAAAACCTCCCAAACCTCAAAAACCTCCCAAACTTCCACAAATCATCTTTACCTTTACAAATAATTTTTAGAAGATGTTAAACACTATAGAATCTGCAATTGAAGATATTAGAAATGGTAAAATGGTTATCGTTGTTGATGATGAAGACCGCGAAAATGAAGGTGATTTTATAACAGCAGCACATAACGTAACGCCGGAGATAATAAATTTCATGAGCACCCATGGTAGGGGGTTGATTTGTGCATCAATTACCGAAGATCGTTGTGTTGAACTTAATTTACAACCCATGGTGCCGGATAATACTTCCTTGCATGAAACCGCTTTTATGGTGAGTGTAGATTTAATTGGAGATGGATGTACTACGGGCATTTCGGCACATGATAGGGCTAAAACCATTCAAGCATTAATCAATAAAGACACAAAGCCTGAAGACCTTGGAAGACCTGGTCATATTTTTCCATTAAGGGCAAAAAAAGGTGGCGTACTTAGAAGGGCAGGACATACAGAAGCTACCATTGATTTAGCTCAATTGGCAGGTTTTGAACCCGCAGGCGTTTTGGTTGAAATTATGAACGAAGATGGCAGCATGGCTCGTTTGCCTGAATTGAAATTGATAGCGGAGAAATTTGATATGAAAATCATTTCTATAAAAGATTTGATTGCTTATCGTTTAGAAACAGAAACGCTTATTCGAAAAGAAGTAGAAGTAAAAATGCCTACCATTTTTGGCGATTTCGACTTGATTGCTTTTACACAAATAAATACCGGTGAAACGCATTTGGCCATAAAAAAAGGGAATTGGGAAAAAGATGAACCGGTTTTAGTTCGTGTGCACAGCAGTTGTATGACTTGTGATATTTTGGG
>CALQKL020000147.1 GCA_943331145.2 Chitinophaga pinensis | reverse complement strand
TAATTGGAAAACAGATGATGAAAATGTGGTTGTTCCTAATTTTTCAATTTCTTATGTAAATGGATCACCTATAGATGCAGAAGCAGGCGTAATGATCCAACATAAAAATATGCTTTGGGCAGGTTTAGGATATCATTATCAACAAAGTTTTACGGCAATTGCAGGGGTTAAAATTAAAAAGCAATTGTCATTAGGATATGCATTTCAACAATATAGAACGCCGATAAGTGTGTTTGATGATGGAGGGGCAGCACACGAAATTTCATTAAGATATTTCTTAAGTAAATAGGCTGCAAAATTGATTTCAATAGTTTCATATGATGGTGAATTTAATAACTGTAAATAAAAACAAATGGAAGTTCCTTTTGGGATTTCTATTTTTATTTGTTTTTAATTCACATGCTCAAGATTTTTCAAATAGGGGTACTGATTTTTGGACAGGATATGGACCTCACGAAAAAATAAGCAGCGGTACAAGCGATATGACTTTGTACTTTACTTCTGATGATACCGCTACCATTACGATTTATGTTGGCAATACGCTGGTTCAAACCTTGAATGTTCCCGCAAATACAATTACTGCATCAAATAATATTCCTGAAACTGGCGCTTCGGATGCAAGGTTACAAAATGAATTGGTATATGTGAATAAAGGCATTTACATTCATAGCACATCGCCTGTAGTAGCGTATGCACAAATTTGGGGTAGTAAAGTAACAGCTACAACTATTTTATTTCCAGTTAAAACATTAGGCAGAAAGTATACTTCATTGAATTATACACAGCTTTCTAATACAAGTGGGATGAGGTCTTATTTGTTTATTGTAGCTACAGAGAATGCCACAACTGTAGAGGTGAAACCCAATGCCGCCACTTCTGCCGGATTGGTAGCTGGAGTTTGGACATCAAGAACATTGAATAGAGGAGATGTTTGGTTAATCAAAGGCGGAACTGATGCTACGGATTTAACAGGCACACAAGTAAGGTCTGTTTCCAGTGGCGCTTCGGCTTGCAAACCAATAGCCGTTTTTTCTGGAAGCCAAAAAATTTCCGTTACATGTTCTAATAGCTCTGCATCAGGAGATAATTTTTTCCAACAATGCTTTCCCATTACAGCGTGGGGAAGATATTTTGTAAGTGCACCAACTGCGGGTCTTAATTATTCCAATAATGTTTATCGCATTATGATTAATCCCGACAGTTTATCCACTGTTGTTAAAGTAAATGGCGTAACATTACCAGGTGCTGTACCAGGACTAAGTCCAGCTGTAAACCCTTTAACACCAGGTGTTGCCATCAATAGAACCAATAATTTATATTATGAATTTGTAACTGGGGCGCCAGTAAAAATAGAATCTACAAATCCTGTAATGGTGGCGCAATACATATCCAATAAAACCAATTGTGGAAATAATTTTTCGAGCATTGGAGATCCGGATATGATTTATTTGAGTCCAGTAGAACAAACGATAGATTCAATCATTGTTTCGCCTGTTCCTACAGAAAATAATGATGCGACTAATTTCATCAACATCAATATGAAGACAGTTGATGTGCCTAATTTTACCATTAGAAATCAAGCGAATGTAAATGTTCCATTTACATTTTCAATAAATCCAGCAGATCCACAATATTCTTATGCTCAAATTGCTTTAATTGCAGGATATGCCAACAATGTATTCTATAAATTAAAAACTACAACTGGAGGGTTCAATGCTATCGCTTATGGTTATGCGACGAGTGAAAGTTATGCCTATAATGCAGGAACGAACGTTAGAAATTTAAATCATTATTTAACAAGTGCTAATCCACTTGCTACAAGTGATAACACACCAGTGTGTAAGGGAACGCCAACCCAAATTTCAATTACACTGCCTTATATTCCAACTGCACTAACTTTTGATTTTTTAAATAATACCAATATCACACCCAATACGAATGTAACCATCGCCAATCCAACGGTTGATAGTTCGTATGTTGTAAACGGAACACAATTATATGTTTTTCATTTGAGTGGATTATATACTTTCAATGGCATAGGTTCGGCACCAATTCGTGTATTGGCAAGTAATCCATCTGGTGATGGATGCAATGGGGTAGAAGAATTGAATTTTGAATTTAATGTAGTTGGCGGCCCGCGCGCCAATTTCAATTGGAACTTTTCAGGATGTGCAACCAATCCGGTAAGTTTCCAAAATCAATCTACAGATTCAGTGCACACTATAAATAGTTGGCAATGGAATTTTGGGGATGCAACAGGGAACTCAAATCTGGCAAATCCTACATATACTTATGGAGCAGGTGGTTCTTACAATGTTCTATTAAATGTAGCGAATAACCAAGGCTGTTATGACGACACGACTATAGTTTTTACCATTAACAATAGTCCGAGTGCTGCGTTTTCATTTTCTGGAATATCATGTGTAGGCAACAGTATATCATTCAATGATCAATCTACTATTTTGAATGGAAATATTGCACATTGGTATTGGGATTATGGAGATGGAACAAGAGATACTTTTTTAGTTTCTACAAATCCTTCACATGTTTTTACAACTGCAGGAACATTTACAGTGTCGCTTGTTGTAGACAATGCGAATGGCTGTCGTTCTACACATACAGAAACTGTTGTCGTTGGCAATCGTCCAGTTCCAGATTTTACTTTACCAGGTAATGTGTGTTTGCCAGGTGGCGTTGCTTTATTTACCAATACTTCAACAGTTATAGGCGGTGGCAGTATGACATATACATGGAATTTTGGTGATGCTTCTCCAATCAGCAATCAAACAAGTCCATCACATATTTACACAACAACAGGTTCATATAGTGTTACCTTAACGGCTGCATTGGGCGCATGTTCAAAAGACACTGTAAAAATCTTCAGTACTTTGTATCCTAAGCCTCTGGCTAATTTTAGTGTTAATCCAGAAACTTGTTTAAATACGTCTACAGTATTCACAGATTTGAGCACAGCGTCAAATTCCACCATCAACAACTGGAGTTGGAATTTTGGAGATGCGGGCGTGTCAACCAATCAGAGTCCATCTCACACATATTCAACGGCAGGTAGTTATTCTGTTACATTACAAGTTACTACAGACAAAGGTTGTACAGATGACACCATTAGAAGTATTGTCATTAATCCACTTCCTAGCGCAGCATTTACCATCAGTAATCCAAGATGCGAAACACAAGCCATTACATTTACAGATGCTTCTTTACCTAACGCTGGTTTAATCACAGAATGGAGCTGGGATTTTGGAGATGGAAATACTGCAATAAGAAATGATGCGCTTCCTTTTACACATGTGTACACTTCAGCAGGAAATTATACAGTGACATTAAAAGTAAAAACAGATAGAGGTTGTTTTAGCACATTTGCTGTTCAACAAATTGTAATACATAACATGCCTGCTCCAGAATTTGCTTTCCCAACTTCACTTTGCTTTCCTGGAAGTGTAGCATTTACAAATAACACAACTATAGCGGATGGTACATTATCTCAAATGATTTACAACTGGGATTTTGGAGATATGAACAATAGTACTGTAACAGCTCCAACACATAACTATGGTGCAGCTGGACAATACAATGTAACGGTAACGGCTACCAGCAATAATGGATGTATCAAGTCTATCTCACATCCTTTATCTATTTATGGAATTCCTGTTGCAGGTTATACCGTAAATAATATGGGAAATATTTGTAGCAATCAATCATTAAACATTACGAATACCAGTATTGTAAATGGATTAGGAACAGTTGTTGGCCTTGAAATTTATTGGGATTATTTAGTAGATCAAACAAATGTAACTACAGACAATAGTCCAGTTGCCAATGGAATTTACAGTCATACATATCCTGTATTTGGAACACCACTAACTAAAGTTTACCGTGTATTAATAAGAGCAAAAAATGAATCAGGTTGTACAAATGATTATAGTATTGACTTAACGGTTTATGCTGCACCCAATGTTGTATTTAACAATATGGCGGGTATTTGTCAGGAGGCACCTGCGTTCAATTTGATATCTGCTAGCAATACGACTTCATTAACGGGAACTGGAATATACAGTGGTTCGGGAGTTAGCAATGGCAATCTCTTTACGCCTACAAATGCAGGTGTAGGAACTCAAATGTTAACATACACTTTTTCAGGAGACAATGGATGCATTTCATCTGCTACAGGATCGATTGTTGTTTTTCCAACGCCAATATTAAATCTTGGTCCAGATAGAAATGTATTGGAAGGCAATTCGATTTCATTAGCACCTGTTGTAATTACAGGATCAGGCCTTTCGTATTTATGGAGTCCAGGAACATATTTAAGCAGTATCTCTATTGTTAATCCTGTTTGTGCACCAAGAGAAGATATTGAATACACATTGAAAGTTGTTTCTGCAGATGGCTGTAAAAATGAAGATGATGTATTTATTAAAGTGGTGAAAGATTTCATTGTGCCAAACACATTTACACCAAATGGTGATGGCATCAATGATTTGTGGAAAATAGAAAACCTTAATTTTTATCCAAATCACAGGCTTGAGGTTTTTAATCGCAATGGACAGAAATTATTTGAATCAACAAATTACAATGGTGATTGGAATGGCAGTTATAAAGGCAAGCCACTTCCATCAGGCACTTATTACTATATCATAGACCTTTATGGTGCAAGGGCAACAAAGAAGGGCTATGTTACAATCATTAGATAAAAAAGAATTAACGATATGAGATCATTATTATTTACACTCGGATTTGTTTTGTTGTCGTTATTGAGTGTTCATTCACAACCGTACAATTACACTTTGGAAGGGTTTGATAATGCAATTTTTCCTACAGCAACTCCAGGACCAGCTGTGGAAACACAGTATATTTCTCCAACAGGAGCTTGGTCAATTTTTAAAGGGTATACTGTAACAGGAACTGATCCATGTCCTAATGATGGAACCAACAGAGCTTTACGATTTTTAGCAAACAATGCAGGTTATGTTATTACTCCAACGTTGCTTCAAGGGGTAGCTACTTTGACTTTTAATTCTGGAAGAACAAACAGAAATATAACTTACTATACATCAACAGACAATGGAGCAACTTGGAGTGCAGCCAATACAATTAATTCAGGAGCTACAGCATGTAACACGATGTCGGTTACGTTAAATAGTGGCGTAATAAATAGAATAAAAATTTCAAACTTACTTGCAAATGATGTAGGTATAGATAATGTATTGATCACTAGCTTTACTATTGTAGCACCATCGGTAACAACTACTACAGCATCTGCTGTAACGTTCACCACTGCTACATCAGGAGGTAACGTTACTTTTGATGGAGGGGCACCTGTTACCGCAAGAGGGGTGTGTTGGAGTACTTCTCCAAGCCCCACCATTGCAAACTCGCTCACATCCAATGGCACAGGAGTGGGAAGTTTTACAAGCAATTTGGCAGGTTTAAGCCCAGGTACAACTTACTACGTTCGAGCCTATGCTACGAATCAATCGGGAACAGGATATGGAAATGAAATAACATTTACTACTCCAGTTGCTGTACCAACATTAACGGCTACGCCATCAACCATTCCTTTTGGAATTGTATATCAAGGTGCATTTTCAACAGAGCAATCATTTACAGTTACAGGTATTTATTTGTCGCCAGCATCGGGCAATGTAATCATTACACCTCCTCCCGGCTACATAGTTTCTTTAACAAGTGGTTCAGGTTTTACATCAAGTTTATCATTGCCATACACAGCAGGCACATTAGGTCCATTAACCATTTATATCAGATTTGCACCTCCATTATACGGAAATTATGATGGAAATATTTCAATTAATGGCGGTGGAGCACCTGCTGTAAGTGTTGCTGTT
>CALQKL020000146.1 GCA_943331145.2 Chitinophaga pinensis | reverse complement strand
GTTAAATCGATGAAATATCCATTGTTTCGATATCCTATTCCTCCACTTAATCGCATATTATTTGCTTTGAATGCCAAATCTTTATAAGGATTTGAATAATAAGCAAACCCAATTCTGCACATCACCACGTTGAATTTTAATTCGCCCCCAATTCTGAAATTTACAACGCTTTTGTACTCATTTTTTACAACTGTATTTAACTGGTCATAATAACCAGTTTCGCTTTTGGTCGGATTTTCATTGTTGCTAAAAAAGCGACTTGCCCGATGACGAATGTACTCAAGGTCGGCAGAAATAAATGCACGTTGTTTTTTTACATTTTCAATTTCTCTAAAAACATAAGAACCGCTGATAATGGCTTTCCATGGCATATTAAAAACGTATTTACTTTCCCCTGGCTTATCGTTTGTAAATGTGGTTGAGCTTACACTAAATGTTTCGATTGGATTTTCAAGTGCAGTGGTTAAAGTTGTGGTTCGTGTATCCTTTAACGTCATAAAGTTAGGGGTATGAATAGCTAAGCCCAATCTAATATATGGTTTTGGTCGATATATTACCCCCAATTTCAAATTCATACCTGTGCCATAAGTTTCGAAATTGTCGGTATAAGTAAAAGAATTAAAACCATTTGATGTGTCGCCCGATACGTCGGATTCTGTAAAAATGGTATTGCTTTTAAAATTAATGATTGGAATACCAAGGGTTACACCATAAAGCAATTTTTCTTCATAATTAGAAGCATAGCTTATGGCATATTCATAGATGCCGCCATTTGTTGTTTTTTGCATGTCCTGCATTAATGCTAAGCCAGAATCTAGTAAATATTCTGGTGCCGTTTTTACTTGTATGAATCCGTTTATGGTTGCGGTATCCATCAAGTAAGTGTACAATGCGGGTGCTGAAGTATATGCCAATGGAGAATTACTTGATAAAACATCGTTTATGCTCAAATTGCTTTTTGCAAATTCTTCCGCAAATTGCTCGCTGAAAGAACTGTAATTATTCAATCCGCTGTAACGTAAATAGTTATTGAAACTGGCATTTTTATTGAAAGCAAAAGTGATTGAACTACTATTCGCAGAATTGTTTAAATGTGGGATTCCTATAATTACACCCATTGGCCCAAACTGTAAAGCGTTTTTTTCGGATTCGGTAGAACTAGATCTATAATTGGTTTTGTTTTTAGTCTGTTTATAAAATGGAGAAAAAACAAATTCGCCCGTTTTAAAAAGTCCCAACCCAGCAGGATTTACATAAGCTGCAGTGATTTCTCCACCCAATGAGCCCATTACACCACCCGTAGCCATAAATCTTGCCGAACCATTTAATGGTTGCCAACTATATCGAATGGCATCTTCTGGCACTTGAGCAAAGGTTTTCAAACAAATGAGTAATGAAAATATAATTAGGATTTTTTTCATAAAATATTTTTTAAAGTCAAAAGTCAAAAATAAAAAGTCAAAAAATGTCATTTAAATAGTATAACACTTTTCACTTTGAAATTTCATTTTTTATTTATTCACCCCTTCTTGGTCTTGAAATCGTATTCCCCGAGCCTGAAGAAGTACTTGATGAAGGGGTATAACTTCTGGTGTTATTATCAGATGAGTTATTACTTGGAGTTATTACTTCTCTTGTATTTTCAATCGAATTGCTGTTATTATATGACCTTGTAGCGTTTTTATATTTAACTGGGCTACTGTTGTATTTAGGGTTTACGGTGTTTGTATTGTTAAACTGATAACTTGATAAATTGGTGGTTCGAGGTGTTAAATTGGTTGTTGAAAAATTTAAGCCATTATTATAAATCGGATAAGCATAATAGTAAGGATTGTAATAATATCCGTATCCATATCCATAAGCATAAGGACTATAAATGTAATCGTAATTTCCATTTATCGTTCTCCATCTGCTGTCGTACTTGCTCATCCTGATTTCTCGGTCGTCTGAATTGCTTTCATTTTTAACTATATCTGCCATTTGACGAACAGGCGAATAATACACGTCATCTGGTGTTTGTGTTAATTTATACGTATTGTTGCAACTGATTAAACAGAAACTTAAACATGTAAATAATAAAAAAAATAAGCGCATAATGTTAAGTTTAAAGGGATTGTAAGTTGAAGTTATTACTTTTGTGCGATTATTAAATTGAAATTTCCGTGCAAATCTAAATGTTGAAAGTCGACATTTTGTTTCGATTGTGTTAATTTAATAATTTTTTGGGTACTAATTTTTAAGCGTTACAAATTAAATATGAGCAAAGAAATAACAACTAGAGAAGCGGATTATTCACAATGGTATAATGACTTAGTAATTAAAGGCGAACTCGCCGATCATTCATCTGTTAGAGGTTGTATGGTTATCAAGCCTTATGGTTATGCATTATGGGAAAACATGCGCGATCAATTGGATAAAATGTTCAAGGCTACAGGCCACGTTAACGCATACTTTCCTTTGTTTGTACCTAAAAGTTTATTTGAAGCGGAAGAAAAAAATGCAGAAGGATTTGCTAAAGAATGTGCAGTGGTTACCCATTATCGTTTAAAAAATGATCCCAATAATAAAGGCAAATTAATTGTAGATCCTGAAGCAAAACTTGAAGAAGAGTTGGTTATTCGACCTACTAGCGAAGCCATTATTTGGAATACTTACAAAGGTTGGATTCAATCCTATCGTGATTTGCCTTTGCTAATCAACCAATGGGCAAATGTGGTTCGTTGGGAAATGCGTACAAGATTATTCTTACGCACAGCAGAGTTTTTGTGGCAAGAAGGACATACCGCTCATGCTACTAAAGAAGAAGCCATTGAAGAAACTACAAAAATGTTGGATGTATATGCTGAGTTTGTTGAGCAATTTATGGCTGTCCCTGTAATTAAAGGGGTTAAAACACCAAACGAACGTTTTGCTGGTGCAGAAGATACTTATTGTATAGAGGCATTAATGCAAGACGGTAAAGCGCTACAGGCAGGTACTTCACATTTTCTTGGTCAAAATTTTGCTAAAGCATTTGATGTTCAATTTTTAAATAAAGAAAATAAAAAAGAATTTGTTTGGGCTACAAGTTGGGGCGTTTCAACCCGTCTTATTGGAGCTTTGATTATGGCTCATAGCGATGATCAAGGGTTAATCATGCCTCCACGTATTGCACCTTTACAAGTAGTTATTGTTCCAATATATAAAGGCGAAGAAAGCAAGCCCATCATTGATGAGAAAGTAGCGTCTTTAATCAAAGATTTAAAAGCATTGGGTATTTCTGTAAAATACGACAACAGTGAAAACACGCGTCCAGGTTGGAAGTTTGCTGAATATGAATTAAAAGGTGTTCCAGTTAGAGTTGCTATGGGCTTAAGAGATATTGAAAATAATGTGGTAGAATTGGCGCGTCGTGATACTAAAGAAAAATCTACGGTTTCTTATGATGGTTTGGCGGTTTATATTCAACAATTACTTGAAGATATTCAACAACAAATTTTTAATAAAGCACTAGCGTTTAGAAATGAAAATATTCGTGAAGCTAACAGTTGGGATGAATTTGTTGAAATTTTAGATTCAAAAGCTGGTTTCGTTTCGGCTCATTGGGACGGAACTAGTGAAACTGAAGATAAAATTAAAGAGCAAACCAAGGCTACTATACGTTGTATTCCAATCGATAATAAACAAGAAAATGGTAAATGTATATTAACCGGTAATCCAAGCACACAAAGGGTTTTATTTGCTAGGGCTTATTAATGTAATAAAAAATTGTTTTGAATAATAAAGGAAGTTACCGATCTAAATTTAATGCCAGAAATGAATCTGTATCTACGGATTCAAATGTTCCTAAACGCGCATTTGTAAAAATTAATGCCGAAACTTTATCGGCTTTCGAAGAGGGTAAAGTTTTATTAATCGATAAAACCATGCATTGGACATCCTTTGATGTGGTTAAGAGTATTCGCAGCTATTTAAAAGTTAGAAAGGTTGGACATGCTGGAACGCTGGATCCGCTTGCTACAGGCTTGTTGATTATTTGTACGGGTAAATTTACAAAGAAGATTAATGAGTTTATGGCTTTACCAAAAGTGTACACTGGAAGTTTTACACTTGGTGCAATAACACCAACTTACGATTTAGAAAGCTTGCCCGAATCACCAAAAGATTTTGCACATCTAACTTCAGAACAAATATTAAATGCAACAAATTCATTTATCGGTGAAATTGATCAAGTACCCCCAATGTATTCCGCCATTAAAAAGCAAGGCGTAGCATTATATGAATTGGCGCGTAGGGGAGAAGATGTAGATTTATTGCCTCGAAAAATTCATATTGCACAATTCGAAATTACATCAATCGATTTGCCAATAATTCATTTTAAAATCGAATGTTCAACGGGCACATATATACGAAGCTTAGCCCACGATTTCGGACAAGCACTTGGATGTGGTGCATACTTAAGCGCTTTAAGAAGAACCACCATTGGAAATTTTGATGTAAAAGATGCGATTTTTATGGACGGGTTTTTGGATATGATTGAGGAAATGCAAAAAGATAAACCTGCAGATTAATATCTTTCGAATTTAAAAGGAGTAACCAATTCCAATGGTGAAATTAAAATTCTCGTAACGCCATTTTTTATAAACGTCATTTTCTCCTCTAGTAAATAGTTTTTTCAATAAATCATTGAATCCAATATCTGGCATTCGCCAGCCGTCATTGTTGTAATAAAACTCTGGTCGTTTAAATCTAAAGCCAAAATCCAATCTCAATACAATGTAATTGAAATCTAAACGGAGCCCAGTTCCAGCAGCTACGCCCAACTGCTGATAAAATGTTTTGAAATTAAATTGAGTGCTGTCTGTAATTCCAATTGATTTAGTATTTCTGATGTTCCAAATGTTTCCAATGTCTGTAAATACAGCGCCACGAAGGGTTAAAGTATTTGGAATAATTCGAGCAATGTCGTAACGGTATTCGATATTCGCTTCCAATTGCATATCTCCTGTACGGTCGTTAAATACAGTTTTATTTGAAGAATAAGGAATTAATGGTCTGCCGCCTGGTCCAATTCCGCGCACTGGCCAAGCCCTTAAACTATTACTCCCTCCGCCAAAATATTGTTTGAAAAATGGAAGCGTTTTGTTTGTGTCTGAACCCAACAATGGAACCCCAACACCAAGAAAACCACGCAAGGCTAATGTTGATTTTGAATATACGATGGTGTGTTTTATTTCGAAATCAGTCTTTATATACCTACGTTTTATCTTGTTGAACAATGGAATTAATCCCCATGTTAAACCCGATTCTTCAGTATTCATCAATATGGACATTTCCTTTGATAAGGAATTTGGATGGGCAAAATGATTTAATGTTTTCGAAAAACTAACACGCATCCCATTTACCAATGCTGTATTATATGAATAGTTTAAAAATGGATTATCACTTAGGATTTTTTTAAAGCTATCGCTCGGGTTTAACAAATTGCTATAACCAATGTTTAAAGGCGTCCAAACCCATTTCCAATTTTTTCTGTTTGAACCAGTCCAACCCAAACCTGCATTAATAGTTCTTAAGTTAAATAGATTTAGTCTGGTGTTGTAAGCAATCCCTAAATTAATAAATGTTTCACCATTATTATAGGCTGATCGCTTGTTAAATAAATTAGGAATTCCCGGATAAATTAATCTAGGAAAGGAAGTTGAATTGGTGTATCCAATTTCATTTGAATTAATCAATCTGTTTTTTGCACCAGAATTGTTATTGAATTCTATACCAGCTCTAATGTTATGCGTCATTCGTATAGCTTCTCTTCCTAAATTTCTGTTTAGCAATGAAATGTTTCCAGATAACCCAAATAAATTACCCGCTAAAACATTACTCGTATTACTTGCTGCTGAATAACTTACTTCAAGT
>CALQKL020000145.1 GCA_943331145.2 Chitinophaga pinensis | reverse complement strand
CTTTGCGCCTTCGTGCCTTCGTATCAAAAAAAATCGCGTTTACGCGCATTCGTGTTTCAAACCCTTCGTGTCAATATTCCAACTTCCCCCTTGGGGGATCGAGGGGGCTTCTTAATTCAACAAATACGTCCATGCATTGGAGAAACTAGGTAACACATCTCCATTATTTGACTTTGGTACATATTGATCAAGCACGGTTAAATTATGGTTGGGGAACAAGATGCTAAACCCAGGTGTAGCGCTTGTTATCAATCTGTGGCTATTTCCAAAAGGTAGTGTTGAAGCATCAATATTAATTGGGTTGCCTAATAAATTCATTTCTGTTAATTGTGTTTGTACATTAACGTAATTGAAAATTTCATCGTTGGTTCCATTAAACGAATATAGTTTACTGGTAGGCGTTAGTCCGGCAGAAGTTACCCATTCGGCACTTCTGCTTAAACTGGAATTCCAGTCAATCGAAGCAAAGCAAATAGCTCTGTCTACCAATACTTTTTTTGAAATATAAAATGCCTGTCCGCCACCTTGAGAATGTCCAGCAATCACACAATTCGCCCAAACGATTTCACCATTTGAAATAAACTGTTGCCAGTTTTGATTGGGATTTTGAACGCTCAAATATTGAAGAAGCTTGTATAATCTAGATTTAATGCAATTGTTGCTATCAACCGAAACACCGCTTGTTTGATTTATACCATCAAAAATTTCCTGACGACATCTGCCAAATTCTAAAAGATCGGATGAGGTTGTTGAAGCCGTGTACAAATCAGATGAATTTGGATACATTAATCCAATGGCATGATAACCAAGAGACGCCGCTTTCTTTACAATTAATTTATAGAAGTTAGGCGACCCTGTTGTACCAGGAAGAAATACAAAAAGTTTGTTTTTTAAAGTTGTTCGGGTGTCCACCGAAATAAAATGCTCAGCATTATACGAGGTAATCATTGCATTTGTAGCTGATGGTAAAACATTGTACTCATAAAGTTGAGGAGTTACATTGTTGCCATTGTTGCCATTATTGTTAGAATCAATTACCGTTGTTTTTTTACAAGATATCAATAACAAAAAGTAGCAACTGAAAATGTAAATTTTTTTCATTTTGTTTTACGTTTATATGACTTACAATATTTTAAAATTACTGATTTTTTGTTATTGTTTTTTCGATTCAAACTGGTTCACTTTTTCCTCTATTATAAAATCACCTTCAATGAATACTTCTTTTATTCTTTATTACTTTATCTTTATTAAAATCAATTTTTTAAAAACAGGTACTAAATCTTTTGAAAAAAGCAATCATTATTGGTGCTGGTCCAGCCGGACTTACTGCTGCTTATGAGCTGTTAAAAAGAACAGACATTATTCCTATTATTATTGAAAAATCAAATGATATTGGAGGTTTGTCTAAAACCGTTGATTATAAAGGAAATAAAATTGATATTGGTGGTCATCGATTTTTTTCAAAATCAGACCGAGTAATGGATTGGTGGCAAAATATAATGCCAATAGATACCATAGCAGACCAACCGCTTAAATTATCTTATCAAAATTCAGAAACGTGGATTCAAAATGCTAAAAATGAAATTAAGAATCCCAATTTGGTTTTATTAGTCCGAAACAGAATTTCAAGAATATTTCATCGAGGCAAATTTTTTTCGTATCCCATCAAATTAAACTTCGATACCCTGTCTAAATTAGGTATTGTGGTTTGTATAAAAATTATCACCTCGTTTTTTTATGCTAAATTATTCATTCATAAAAAGCCAATAAACCTCGAAGATTTTTTTGTCAGCCGATTTGGGAAGTCGCTATATCAAACATTTTTTAAGGATTACACAGAAAAAGTATGGGGTGTGCCTTGTAATAAAATTTCTGCACAATGGGGACAACAACGCATCAAGGAATTATCTGTTTTAAAAGTGTTTAGTCATGCATTTAAACAAATATTTTCTCCAAAAGATAAATCAGAAATCGCACAAAAAAATATTGAAACCAGTTTGTTAGAAAATTTTCTATATCCTAAATATGGCCCTGGTCAAATGTGGGAAGAAGTAGCCAGACAAATTATAGAAATGGGCGGCGAAATTCATAAAAATAATACTGTTGATAAAATTCATGTCAAACAAAATGATATTATTTCTATTGAATCTAATAACGTTGAAAATGGTTCATCACAAAAATTTGAAGGTGATTATTTCTTTTCAACGATGCCCATAAAAGATTTAATACCGGCGCTAAATACAGAAACACCAAACGAAATTTTATCCATTGCTAATGGCTTAGAATACAGGGATTTTATTACGGTTGGTTTGTTGCTAAAAAAACTTGCCATTCAGGAAAAGGGTATTGATGTTAAAGACAATTGGATTTATATTCAAGATTCTGGTGTTAAAATTGGCAGGCTACAATTATTTCACAATTGGAGTCCACATCTTCTTGCCAATCAAAATAATTATTGGTTGGGTCTCGAATATTTTTGTAATAAAGGAGATGACTTGTGGTCAATGGACGACAAAACATTTATTGAATTTGCCATTGAAGAATTACATTCCATAAAAATTATTGACAAATCTGATTTATTGGATGCAACAATATTAAGATCTGAAAAAACCTATCCCGCTTATTTTGGCACTTACCAAAAATTTGGATCGCTTCAACAATATTTGGATAAATTTGAAAATTTATTTTTGATTGGTAGAAATGGAATGCATAAGTATAACAATACCGATCATTCTATGTTGACGGCAATGACAGCAGTTGATAATATTATTCAAAATGTAAAAGACAAATCGAATATCTGGAACATAAATCCGGAAAATGAGTATATCGAAACTAAGAAAACTGTTTAATGAAAATCCGCTTTTTAATAGTTAAAAAATGAAGCAAAAAAACGAAACGACAAATAAAACTAATACTGCAATAACGGAAAACAAAAGCTATACATCATGGATGCCTTTCGTCATGTTTATATGTGCATTTTTGCTCTACGCTAATACCATATCTTATGAATATACTTGTGATGATGGTAGATATACTTTTAATAATGTTTTTGTTGAACAAGGTATTTCTGCTTTTTCAGATTTAGTTACAAAAGGTTCTCAAGAAGGTTGCGCAGAAAAAACAAAATATGTACCCGATTACAGACCAGTTGTACTTATTTCATTTGCTTTAGAAAATACAATTTTTGGCAACACTGCAAAAACCAACCATTTTTTTAATGTACTATTTTACGCTTTGTTGTGTATGTTGCTTTTCAATTTTTTGAAAAAAATATTTTCTGAGTATAGCATTTGGCTTCCTGTTTTAATCACCTTATTGTTTATTGTACATCCCATCCACACTGAAGTTGTGGCGAGTGTAAAATCCAGAGATGAAATTTTATCCATGCTTTTTGGTGTGATTGCGTTAATTCAAATCTTCAAATATTTTGGAACAAATCGGATTAAATTTTTAGCATTTGGCTTGGTTAGCTTTTTTTGTTGTATTCTAAGTAAAGAAAGTGGATTTGTATTTCTAGGGCTTATTCCTTTAACTGTTTATTTTAAATCAGAGGTAAGCATAAAAAAGAATGTGCTCATTACATTATTCTTAGTAGCCATCTCAGCATTGGTAATATTTTTAAGATTTAAAGCTATAGGCAATGTAATTGATAAAGGGGATTATCCTTTTGTTTGGAATCCATTGCTTGATGCTCCAAATGTTGGTGTAAGATTAGCCACTGCTTTTGGGGTTATTTTAAAATCAATTCTGTTGCTATTTTTTCCAATCAATTTATCCTGGGATTATTCTTTTAATGAAATTCCGTTTTCAAGTTGGAGCGAACCATTTACAATACTAGCTTTTGCACTTTACTTTTCCCTAATTGTCATCGCTATAATTGGCATAAAAAAAAGAAACAATTTCTCATTTGCCATATTGTTTTATTTGATAGCTTCATTTATCACGGCAAATTTATTGTTTGTATCACCCATTATTTTTAGTGAACGGGCTCAGTTTGTTTCTTCATTAGGTTTCTGCATGCTATTTCCTTTTTTATTGGGTTTAATATTTAAAGAGAAAGATGCTACCAAAATTTTATCAACCGGAAAAAATGTACGTATTGTATTAATTGCTGTTGTCCTTCTTTTTTCTGTAAAAACAATTTCCAGAAGTGCTGATTGGAAAAGCGATGAAGCGCTTTATTTATCTGGGGTTAACACATCGCCGAATAGCTGCCGTACACATTATTCTTTGGCCAGTTTATATTATGAAAGAATAGCTAACGTACCAACAAACGAAGAGAAACAAGAAAATTTAAATCTTGCTATTGGTGAGTATAGAAAAGCACTGGATATTTATCCAGAATACAGACAATTATATTACAATCTCGGTGTGGCTTATTTCTATAAAAATAATTTTGATAGCGCTGCATATATGTATGAAAAAGCTTTAAGTTTTAATCGTTTTGAATTGAAAACAATTACCAATTATGCGTACTTGTTATTATTAAAAAAGGACTTTAAAAAATCGTTAGAACTATATAACACAGCTATTAATTTGCCTGAAGGAAAAAATTTAGCTGTTTTGTACATTGGAGCTGGTCTTTGTTATCGCGAATTGTTGGATTATAACAATGCAAAATTAAATTTTGAAAATGCGTTAAAGATTGACCCCAATAACAAGCAAGCAAAAACAGCACTTCTTGAACTTGAATCAATTAAAAAATAAACTGCTTTGCTGTTTAATTAGTTACAATTGATTCCTCTAAACTTTATTATTTTTACACCTCATGGGACAAAAAAAACTACTCCGCTTTTCGCAGATAAAAGCATTCTCTAATTTATACGAATATCCAAAAGATATTGCTGGAACTTGGCACAAAAAATTCCAAAATAATCATCCAATTATATTGGAACTAGCCTGTGGTAGAGGTGAATATGCAGTTGGGTTAGGACAATTATATCCTGATCAAAATTTTATTGGCGTTGATGTAAAAGGCAATCGCATGTATTTAGGCGCTAAAAAAGCGTTGGACTTGCCTTTAAACAATGTTCGGTTTTTACGCACGCAAATTGAAATGCTTCCCGACTATTTTTCTGCTGAAGAAGTGGACGAAATTTGGATTACATTTCCAGATCCCCAACTCCGTACTTCTAGAGCCAAGAAAAGATTAACGCATCCGCGCTTCCTTCGTTTGTATCAGCAAGTGTTGAAAAAAAATGGGTGCATTCATTTAAAAACCGACTCTCCCGATTTATTTCATTTCACGCATAAAGTGATAAAAATGTATGGGATTAATTTACTTGAATCTTGCGATGATGTGTATGCTCAAGCTGTTGTTGATGAGCGTTTAAAATTAAAAACCCATTACGAAAGTTTAGATATTGCGGGAAGCAACAAAATCTTTTACATAAAATTTCAATTGCCAGAGATTATTCCCAATCAGGATGATATGCTTCAACAATTATTAAAAGAAACCGAACAATCAGAAGGGTAAATTGTAATAACAAAAAGAAGAAATGAAAAACGAGCTGATTGAAGGCATTGATTTTTATTACAATGAAGCAGGTTACATTGTGCTTACCGAAAAATATCATCTCGATAAAGGTTTTTGCTGTGGAAATGGTTGCAAACATTGCCCTTATAATTTTGAAGCAGTACCTGAACCCAAAAGATCAGAATTGTTATTAAATCTAACGAAGTAGTTTTTTAAATGGGAAAAACTGAAAAAATAAAATCCAAATCAGAAGAAAAAAAATACAGTTTTTTTGATGATGTATTTGCCGTTGCGCTTCAAATTCCAAAAGGAAGGGTTACGTCTTATGGCGCCATTGCCAACTATCTCGGTACCAAAATGAGCGCTCGAATGGTAGGGTTGGCGATGAATGCAGCACATCAATCACCATTAAATATTCCCGCACAAAGGGTAGT
>CALQKL020000144.1 GCA_943331145.2 Chitinophaga pinensis | reverse complement strand
TCGGCTGCACAATGCAATATTGAAGTGAACTCATATTTTTCAAATAAAGATTGCAATAACTGTTCGTCGCAAATGTCCCCTTTTACAAATGTATAATTGGGTGCGTTTTCAATATCTTTTAGATTTTCAAGATTACCTGCGTAAGTAAGCTTGTCTAAGTTTACGATTTGATATTGCGGGTATTTATTTACAAATAACCTAGTTAGATGAGATCCTATAAATCCTGCTCCTCCGGTTATTAAAATATTTGACATAACTTATAATTTTTTAAAAAAACTTCTATTATTTGTTTGATTTTGTTCATAAATAAAACAAATTTCAAAATTGCTCTATTATGAAACGCAAAAATAAAGATTAGTTTAGTATTTTTGAGATTATTACAAATTTGATTTTTTGAAAATATTATTTCTTACATCTGCTCCAAAAAATATTTCTCCCAGTCAGAGATTTAGATTTGAGCAATATATTGGGCTTGAGGATTTCAGAGATATTACATGTACTGTAAAATCTTTTTATAGTGATAGCGCTTGGAGTGTTTTACACAAAAACAACTATCAATTTAAAAAGTCGGTAGGTATCCTTTCTGGTTTTTTAAGAAGATGGTTAATGATTTTAACCGTTTATAAATACGACTTTGTGTATATACATAGAGAAGTAACCCCTATTGGCCCACCCATTTTTGAATGGATTATTGCAAAAATCTTCAAAAAGAAAATAATTTTTGATTTCGATGATTCGATTTGGGTAAAAATCGCTTCAGTAGCAAATCCTAAAGTAGCTAGTTTAAAATGCTCTTGGAAAGTTGCCAATATTTGTAAATATAGTAGAACAGTTAGTGTAGGAAATGATTTTCTAGCAGAATATGCTGGAAAATATTGTAAAGATGTGAGAATTATTCCTACTGTTGTAAATACAGATTCATATCATAATAAACTAAAAAATCAAGAAGAAAACAATTTTACAATCGGCTGGACAGGCACTTATACCAATTTGTATAATCTTCAACTTATAAAAAATGTAATTTTTGAACTTCAAAAAAAATATACTTTCAATTTTCTAATCATTGCCAATCGCGATCCGATGTTAGAAAAGGTAAAATATACCTATAAAAAATGGGAGTTAGCTACAGAAATCGAAGACTTACTTCAAATGCATATTGGGATAATGCCTTTAATTAACTCAGAAGTTGAATTGGGCAAATGTGCATTTAAAGCTATTCAATATATGAGCTTAGGTATTCCTCCAGTAGTAAGTCCGGTTGGTGCAAATAAAAAGGTAGTGGTTGATGGAGATAATGGATATTGGGCAAATGACGAAAAAGAATGGTACGAAAATCTAGAAAAATTAATTACCAATCATCAATTACGTACCGAAATGGGCAGTAGAGCTCGTAATAGAATTATTGACAATTATTCAGTAAAGGCAAACAAAGAAAAGTTTTTGAAATTATTTACTTAATTCGTTTCTCCAGAAAATATCATAGGTTATTTTTTACATTTTCTTCTTCAATTTCAGAAATGGGGATTTAAAATAAATCAAAAAAATAACCGCTTTTTCTTCTTTGGATTAATCAAGATTTAATTTTAAGCTATTTCATTCATGATTCAAATGAAGGCTCACATTATTTAAAATATATTGGATTTTAATTTTTATCGTTAGTCTAAACATGCCTTTAAATCAAAGTTTGACGGCCAATTAAAAGTTTTTAGTGGGATTAGCGATTTTATATTATAGAAATATCGACTTAGCCGTTTAAAAGGTTGAGTATATTAATCCTCAGAAACGTATAGACCCTCCAAACCTTTTTTATTAAATAATTTAATAATAAGACGACCTATTATTGGATTTCATTTTAAATATTAAAAACATAATACACAAGAAATGATTTTTTTTGGTGCAATACACAATAAAACAGACGATTATTCGCTTAAGTAGAAACAAGAATAAAATAACCTAAAATAATAACACCTCTTTAAACATTCTTTTGTTAGGAACTACAGGTCAAACAAAAAGCCCCGGTATTGGACGGGGCTTTTTAATTTTATATTCAATTTTTAATCTTTTGGTAAAGGTTTATTTCTTTTAAGCATCTTTTCTCGGTTTGCCATTTCCCATGCTGTATAAAAAATCATTTGCGCTCTTTTCTGAAACAGTGGCCAATTTATTTTATCTACATCATCCGTTGGCTTGTGATAGTCTGCTTGAAGCATGCCATCGTAAAAAAATAAAACTGGTACACCTTTACGGGCAAAATTGTAATGATCGCTACGGTAATAAATTCTGTTTGGATCGTTGGGATCATCAAATTTATAATCCAAAACAAGATTTGTATATTTTTTATTCATGCCTTCGTTAATCACCGGCAACTCCGTGCTTATTTTGTTATGCCCTACAACATATACGTAATTTAAAGTATCTGCTGATTTTCTTTCTGTATCTATCCTGCCTATCATGTCAGTATTTAAATCAACACTGGTTTTTTCTAATGGAAACAGCGGATGGTCTGAATAATATTCGCTACCCCACAATCCTTTTTCTTCACCACTAACGGTCATGAATACCATCGTTCTTCTTGGACCATTTCCATCTCTTTTTGCCTGAGCAAATGCTTGTGCCATCTGCATTACCGTTACCGTACCACTTCCATCATCATCTGCTCCATTGTATATCACTCCATCTTGAATACCTAAATGATCGTAGTGAGCTGTAAGAAATACATACTCATCTTTTTTATCAGACCCTTCTACAATTCCCAATACATTGCTGGCGTTAACTGAACCCGAAGATTTTTGAAAGTCAAATGTTGATTTAATGGTAAAGGATTTTTTCAACTCGTTTAAAAGCATAAATTTTTTGGCTACATCTATAATGTTTTCAAAATCATCACCAATTATTTTTTTACCCGCCTCGTGACTGATATATGCATAACTCAAACCACTTTCATCGATATTATTTGAATTGAAAGAAAATCCAGTTTTGCTGTTTCTCATAATCATCGACTTGCTGAAAGTTGACATTGATTTATCAATAATTAATGCACCTACAGCTCCTTTATCTTTTGCAGTTTGCAATTTAAAATCTAAATTCCATGTTACATCTTCGTTGTTTGCTCTTAAAAAAAACTTGTCTTTTTTCTTGGGTTCACCAGCAATCATTACCACTAATTTTCCAGTAACGTTGATGTTTGAATAATCTGAATATTGTGGATCATCAATACCGTAACCCACAAATACAATTTCATTTGATGTAAATTGATTCGTTTTGTTTTTTGAAATTGGGCAAATGAAATCCGTTCCATAATTCCATTTTTCATTTGAGATCGATAAAGAACTTGAAATAACTGAGTCAAATTTTAATGGAAAAAATTGTTGATATCCATTTAGCTCCGCGATTGGTTTTAGCCCAATTGCTTTAAAATGCTGCTCGATGTATGCCGCAGCCTTTCTTTGTCCTTCTGTTCCCGTTTCTCTGCCTTCCAAGCTATCACTAGCAATAATGGTTAAATGTTTTTTTAGTGCTGGTATATTAATGATTCTAGCATATTTTGCTTCAATTGGATTTTGAGCAAGCACCAAAATTGAAAACATCATTAAACAAACAGATGAGATAATTTTTTTCATAAAATAAATTTATACCAATTATAATTGCTTTTTAGTTCTATTTTTTTCAGGTATAATGCCAATATCACAACTGTTTGGGACAATTCCATTGGACCATTACAGATGTCTAATCGGTATTAGTTACAACTAATTTTTAAAACCCTTTTTTCATGACGTCCGCCTTCAAATGCTGTTTGCATAAAAAGGTTCACCATATTTTCAGCTTCATCCATCTGAACAAAACGAGCTGGAATACAAATGACATTGGCGTTATTGTGCAAACGAGCTAGCTCTGCGATTTCATCTTTCCAACAAATGGCAGCTCTAATGCCAGCGTGTTTATTTGCAGTGATTGCCACACCATTTGCGCTTCCACAAATTAAAATGCCGAAACCACATTCATTGGTTTCAACAGATTGAGCTACAGGATGTGCATAATCTGGATAATCCACAGAGTCATTCGTGTAAGTGCCAAAGTCTTTTACAGCAAAGTTATTTTTTTCTAAAAAAGAAATCAATGCGGTTTTATATTCCAATCCTGCATGGTCGCAGCCAATTGCGATGGGTTTTTGTAAATCAAATGCGTACATTATTTTAAAGTTTGGTTTTTATTATTTTAAAAAAGCATTAAACCCGGATTTTGCAGTTGAAATCTATTACAAGAAAAAAATGCTGCAAATACAAGCGTTTGCTTGACTTTTTGACCTTACCATATTTCAATATGCTTTCGACCAAAAAATCGGCTCAAACACTCGTCTTTTATTGCCTTTTTCCCTTTCATCACGATCCCAACTGCAAAATCTGGGTTAAACAATTCACTAACTCCATTCTTTTTCTTCTTTAGCTTTTTTCTTATCTACACTTGCTGCTATAAATACACTTATCTCGTAAAGTAATAGAAGTGGAATTGCCACAATAACCTGACTGGTCCAATCTGGTGATGGTGTAATAACAGCAGCTAAAATCAAAATAATTACAAAAGCATATTTACGATATGTTCTTAAAAAATTCGCTGTAATCAAACCAATTTTTGATAAAATGTAAGCCAATACAGGCAGTTCAAAAGAAATGCCACAACCTAAAATGATGTTGTTTAACGTATCAATATAATCATCTAAAGTGGGGATATATTTATATGCGCCAACGCTACCCAAACTAAAATTGGCTAAAAAATTAAATGTAAATGGGGCCAATAAAAAATAACCAAACGCGGCACCTGTAAAAAAACATAACGACACCCAAAAAATACTGCCTCTAGAATATTTAATTTCTTTTGGAGAAAGTGCAGGTTTAATAAATCGCCATAGTTCCCAAAACAAATAAGGGAATGTAACGATTAATCCTCCAATCATGGCAATAGAAACTGCCGACATAAATGGGCCACTTATTGTATTTCCTTGAAGTTGAAGGTTCATAGGTGGCATACAAAGTGAATCGCCAACACCTAATTTATGTCCGAGTTTGCAGAGCAAATCATACGTAATAAAACCATTTTGTGCCGGAGCGAAAATGATTTTATCAAACACCCAATCAATCTTTATAAAAATGGCAATGGCAGATAAAATCCAAACGATGCCCGAACGAACAACGTGCCAACGAAGTGCTTCAAGATGTTCGACGAAGCTCATTTCGGTAGCGTTTTCGTTATTTAAACGACGCTTTAAAAATATTTTTTTACTCGTTTTATCGTTTGCCAATTAGCATTGATTTTTAAGGCGATTGTTTGGAAAGCCTGTTGATTATTTATTGTTCCTGACTGGTTAATTTTTCGGCATTTTCTGCAAACTGAAGCGCTTCAATAAATTCTTGCACTTCACCATTTAGCACACTATCAAGATTATAAACCGTTAAGCCAATTCTATGATCGGTTACCCTTCCTTGCGGATAATTGTATGTTCTGATTTTAGCACTTCTATCTCCAGTACTCACCAAACTTTTTCTTTTATGTGAAATGGCTTCTTCTGCTTTACGCACTTCTTCGTCGTATAATTTGGTACGAAGCATGTCCATCGCTTTTTCACGATTTCCCAACTGGCTTCTTTCAGTTTGACAAACCACAACTATACCGGTAGGCTTATGCGTTAGAAAAACTTTTGTTTCTACTTTGTTTACGTTTTGTCCGCCGGCTCCACCGCTTCGGGCAGTTTCCATTTTTACATCACTTTCTTTCAATTCAAAATCTACTTCTTCGGCTTCGGGCATTACTGCTACCGTAGCAGCACTGGTATGTACACGACCACTAGCTTCTGTATCAGGAACGCGTTGTACCCGATGAACGCCACTTTCAAATTTTAATGTGCCATACACATCATCACCAACCACTTCC
>CALQKL020000143.1 GCA_943331145.2 Chitinophaga pinensis | reverse complement strand
ACAACAGTTCCTGCCATTTTCTTAACCGTATTGGTTGTTTTTGGATTGAAATATTGGTTTAAAATGACCGGTGACGCTCCAAAAGATGCAGTATTGGTAGAAATTACTGGTCACCAATTTGCATGGGATATGCGTTATCCTGGTAAAGATGGAAAATTAGGAAAGAAGAATTACAAATTATACAACAACCCAAGTGGAAATACTTTAGGTGTTGATTTTGAAGATCCTGAATCTTGGGATGATTTACACACAACAGAAATGCACCTTCCTTTAGGTAAGCCTGTAAAATTGGTAATCAATGCAATGGACGTAATTCATGATGTGGGTTTATCTCATTTCAGAATGAAAATGGATGCCGTTCCTGGAATTCCAACTACATTATGGTTTACACCAAAATACACTACTGAAGAAATGAAGAAGCGTACAGGAAATCCAAATTTCGTTTACGAAATCAGTTGCGATCAAATGTGCGGTAAAGGTCACTTTTCAATGAGAGGTGTAATCGTTGTGGAATCAGAAGAGGATTACAACAAATGGTTGGCATCTCAAAAACCAGAATACTTTACGTTATTCCCAGATAAAGATCCTTCAAAGAAAGAAGCTGTAGCAACAGATACTATTTCATTGAAGAAACCAATGGCACAATTAACAAAAAATCCGTAATAGCAATTAATTAAAAATAGTTATGAGTACAGCAGCATTACACGAAACAGCACATCACGAAGCACATGGAGACGCGCATCACGAGCATCACCATCAGGAGACATTCATTACTAAATACATTTTTAGTCAAGATCACAAAACAATTGCGAAACAATTTTTAGTTACCGGAATTATCTGGGCTTTCATTGGCGGATTGTTTTCGGTAATATTTCGTTTACAATTGGCAGATCCAAATGCTACTTACCCATTCCTTGAAGATTTTTTAGGGCATTGGGCAAAAGGTGGTAAACTTCAACCTGAATTCTATTATGCATTGGTTACTATGCATGGAACGATATTGGTTTTCTTCGTATTAACAGCAGGTTTGAGTGGAACGTTTGCAAACTTTCTTATTCCACTTCAAATTGGAGCAAGAGATATGGCGTCTCCAATGTTGAATATGCTTAGCTATTGGTTCTTCTTCTTAGCTTCTGTAATAATGATGGCTTCTTTATTTGTACAAACTGGACCTGCAAGTGGTGGTTGGACAATTTATCCTCCATTAAGTGCTTTAGGGGAAGCTTCATCAGGAAGTAAAATAGGAATGGATCTGTGGTTGGTGAGTATGGCGATGTTTATTGTTTCTTCTTTATTAGGTGGATTAAATTACATCACTACTATTTTAAACATGCGTACTAAAGGAATGAGCATGACAAGAATGCCATTAACCATTTGGGCTTTATTCTTTACTGCAGTTTTAGGGGTATTGTCATTCCCAGTTTTATTATCAGGTGCAATCTTATTGTTGTTTGATAGAAATTTAGGAACAAGTTTTTACTTGAGCGATATCGTTGTTGCTGGAAAAATTATGCCTAACGAAGGTGGTAGTGCTATTCTATTCCAACATTTATTTTGGTTCTTAGGTCACCCAGAAGTATACATCATTCTATTGCCAGCAATGGGAATGTCTTCTGAAATATTATCAGTAAATAGCCGTAAACCAATTTTCGGTTACATGGCCATGATTGGTTCATTATTTGCGATTACCATTCTAGCGTTTTTAGTTTGGGCGCATCACATGTTTGTAACCGGATTGAATCCATTCTTAGGATCGGTTTTCGTACTATTAACTTTATTAATCGCTGTACCATCAGCTATCAAAGTATTTAACTGGTTAACTACATTATGGAAAGGAAACATTCGTTTCACACCAGCGATGATGTTTGCCATTGGATTTGTAAGCTTATTCATCAGTGGTGGTTTAACTGGTATTTTCTTAGGAAACTCTGCATTAGACATCCATTTACATGATACATACTTTGTAATTGCGCATTTCCATATTGTAATGGGTGTGGCTTCTTTCTTTGGAATGTATGCTGGTGTTTATCATTGGTATCCAAAAATGTTTGGTCGTTATTTAAACAACACTTTATCGTATATCCATTTCTGGATTACAATTGTAGGCGCATATATGATTTTCTGGCCAATGCATTACGAAGGTTTAGCGGGTATGCCACGCCGTTATTATGATTTCTCAAACTGGGAATCATTCAAAAACTTTGGTGGATTAAATCAATTCATCAGCATCATTGCATTATTGGTTTTTGCAGCTCAAATATTATTTGTGATTAACTTTTTCTATAGCATTTGGAAAGGAAGAAAAGTAACTACTTTGAATCCTTGGAATGCAAATACGTTAGAGTGGACAACACCAATTCGTCCTGGTCATGGAAACTGGCCTGGCGATATTCCTGAAGTACATCGTTGGCCATATGATTATGCAAAAGACGGAAAAGATTTTATTCCGCAGGATGTACCGGTAGGGGATGATGAAAGTAAACATTAAAAAAAATAAGTGCAGGAAAATAAAGCCATATCCAATTCAACATCGTTTGCATTGGCAAGTAAAGTGAAAGATTATTTTTTATTGATCAAATTCACTTTGAGTTTTATGGTTGTGTTTAGTACAGTAATCAGTTACTTACTTGCACCAAACATCAGTTTTAACCTGATACAAGTTCTTTTACTTTTTGTAGGTGGTTTGTTGGTTACAGGATCAGCAAATACCATCAACCAGATTCTTGAAAAAGATACGGATGCATTGATGAAGCGTACTGCGAGTAGACCAATTTCAAGTGGTCGTATGTCTTCAAATGAAGCGTGGGCTTTTGCAGGAATTTCTGGTGCTGTGGGTATACTAATCATGTACACCTTTAGCATAGAAGCAGCATGGATAAGTTTATTGAGTTTGGTATTATACGGTTTCGTTTATACCCCACTCAAAAAAATAAATTCAACAGCCGTTTTTGTTGGTGCAATACCTGGAGCTTTACCTTGCTTAATTGGATGGGTAGCGAGTTTCGGAGATGGCAACGACAACAATTGGACAGGTGGCTGGATTTTGTTTGCGATTCAATTTCTTTGGCAGTTTCCGCATTTTTGGGCAATTGCTTGGGTAGCACACAAAGATTACAGCGCGGCGGGTTTTAAACTGTTGCCAAGTGATAAAGGACCTACAAAGTTTACGGCTATACAAACAATTATGTATAGTGCGTTGATGATTCCAGTAGGAATTTTGCCATTCATGTATCATATTAGTGGCGAAATAAGCATGTGGATTTTGTTGGCTTGTAATTTATATATGGTGTATGTGAGCGTGATGTTGTATATAAAAATGGACATTCCTGCAGCAAGAAAGGTAATGTTTAGTTCTTATTTTTATTTAATGATTGTTTTTCTGAGTTTGTATGCGAACAAATGGCCAACTCAAAAAATATCTTTAGGCATTCAAAACAATGTGGAATGGAAACAGAGGTAATAAAACCAAAAAATAAAATACATCCACACAAGTTTACCTTGTGGGTTGGCATTGGTAGTATTGTAATGATGTTTGCCGGATTAACAAGTGCTTACATTGTAAAACGCAATCAAGCTGGTTGGGTCAGTTATAATTTACCCACTGCTTTTTGGTACAGTACTGTTGTAATTTTATTAAGTAGTTTAACGGTACATCTGGCAGAAAAAGCATTTAAAGTAAGGGAAATGTCTAAGTATAGAAAACTAATGGCAGCAACTTTATTTTTAGGTCTTATTTTTATAGTTACTCAAATTCTTGGATTTAAAGAATTTTGGAAAATGGGCATGACGCTTCAAGCAAATGTTTCGTTTTCATTTTTGTATGTAATCGTTGGTTTACATGCGGTGCACGTAATTGGAGGTGTAATTGCTTTAATTGTAATGTCGCTTAGTGCATTCAGTAAAAAAACTAGAAATTACAGTGTAGTACCGGTTGAATTGATATCTACATACTGGCATTTTGTAGATATATTATGGGTTTATTTATTGATCTTTTTGATCATGATAAAGTAAAAAATTAAAATTAAAAAGTAAAAATTAAAAAAACCGAGATTGATTTTTTGAGTTTTTACTTCGATAAAACAAAAGAATAATTATGGGATCAACAGCAATTCCTACAGGAACAAAATGGTGGAGCGGTGGTAAAAGTCCATTCAATGTGAGCTATGGTAAAGTGATGATGTGGTACTTTTTAATGAGTGATGCCTTTACTTTCGGCGCTTTTCTAATTAGCTACGGAACAATCCGTTTTAGTGTAAACAATTGGGCAGATCCTAACCACGTTTTTAATTCTTTCCCTTTTGCTGGACATGCAAATCTTCCACTTGCTTTCGTAAGTTTAATGACTTTCATTTTGATTTTCAGCTCGGTAACTATGGTGTTGGCTGTGCACGAAGGACATCAAATGAATAAGAAAGGGGTAGAGAAATATATGATTTTAACCATTATTGGCGGTGCAGCTTTCTTAGGTTGTCAGGCTTGGGAGTGGACGCATTTATTAACTGGCGAACATGTAGCTATGTTAAACGATGGTACTTTATCTGTATTGCCAACAACCGTAAAAATGAATCCTTGGGGAGCAGCATTATCTCATAAAGAAATGGTAGATGCTTTACAAAAAACATCACATGAGCAATTGGTAGCTATCGCAAATACTTTACATCACGGTGCTGAAAGCGCACATCATGCAGCAGTTTCATTAACCAATCAAGAGTTGATCAATCAAATCGCTTCATCTGAAATTCATGCAACACATACTGGTCCGATTGCATTTGGTGGTTACTTCTTTGGTATCACTGGTTTCCACGGTTTCCACGTATTTAGTGGCGTGATTATCAATATTATTATGTATCTAAAAACCAAATTAGGCCATTTCGAACAAAGAGGTCACTATGAAATGATTGAAAAAGCTGGACTATACTGGCATTTCGTAGATCTAGTTTGGGTATTTGTATTCCTTTGTTTTTATCTAGTTTAATTTTTATTTAAAATCTTATTAAAGAATCATAATTATGTCGGCACAACATTACGAGAATCCTGAAATTACTTTTCACCCAGACCATTCTGGCGGAACAAAAAAAATATGGAAAATATTTTGGGTTTTATCTGCGCTAACAATCATTGAATTGGCTTTAGGGTACTTTTTATACGCTAAACATGGCCAATTGGGTGCTGCAGCGGTATTGAGTACAAAAATTGTAATTGGTATCTTAACACTTGCAAAAGCATATTATATCGTTTCGGTTTTTATGCATTTGGGAGACGAAATTAGAAACCTAATCATGACCATCGTTGTTCCTTTGGTTTTGTTTGTATGGTTTATCATTGCATTTTTGGCTGATGGAGAGAGTTGGAAAAACTTAAGAAACACAAGAGGCAAAAGCAGAACTTATCAAACGGAAGAAGTAAGCAAGGAAGCGGTAGAATCACATAAATAAGCAATTTTTAGAACAATTTATACAAAACCATCGTTTACCATTGGGGAACGATGGTTTTTTTTGATACGGGTTTTGTCCAAACACCAAACACCAAACACCAAACACCAAACACCAAACACCAAACGAAATTGAATAAGAAAACAATAATGGCGCTTACTTTAGCCCTGCTACTTCCAATAATTGGATTTATACTTGTGAATTATTTCATTGAAGATGATATGCCTGAACATTTTTTTTACGATAGCAGTGGCGTTGTACAAAAAAGAGGAAAAACGGTAAACGATACCCTTTGGCACCAAGTTAAAAACATTCAATTTACCAATCAGCTTGGCAAAAAAGTATCGCTTGATGATTTGCACGGAAAAATCATTGTCATCGATTTTTTCTTTTCTAGATGTCCATCTATTTGTCCGGGATTGGCAAGGTCCATGAAAAAAGTACAAGAGTCTTTCAAACAAAATCCCGACATTGTACAATTCATCAGCATCAGTGTTGACCCTGAAAATGACAGTGTACCTCAATTAAGAAAGTTCGCAGATAGATT
>CALQKL020000142.1 GCA_943331145.2 Chitinophaga pinensis | reverse complement strand
TACGCTTTCAAATGATAAAGAAATACTACTTTTGAATATAATTGCAAGCTAATTGATTTATTTTTTCATTAAAAATATCATTTGCAATTCATTAAATTAAATCATAAACTATTTTGAACAATTTGAACTTATTGAACGACAGAAAAAAAACAGCTGCCAAATTAACGAGAAGCAGTAAAATTATTAAAACCATCATTCAGGGCATTCAGGATAAAAAAGGAGAACAAATTGTAAGTTTGGACCTGAGAAAAATCCCAGAAGCAGTTGCTGATTTTTTTATTATTTGTGAAGCATCCAATAACAACCAACTTAGAGCAATCGCAGACAATATAGAAAAAGAAGTAAAAGAAAAATGTGACGATACGCCGTACAAACATGAAGGTCGCCAGGCAGAACAATGGATATTAATTGATTATGTTAATGTTGTTGTTCATATTATGCTTCCAGAACCGCGTAAATTTTATAATCTAGAAGAGCTTTGGAGCGATGCCCCATCAATGTCTCATCACGAATAATTCAACCCCAACCCTTTATTTTAACGGCAATATATATTTATGAATCAACAGAATCAGCAACCAACACCTCCTGAAAAAAAACCTCCCTTTGGAGAAGACCCTAAAAAGAAAAGCAAATTCAATATTTATTGGATTTATGGAATCATACTTGTGGTTTTAATTTCTTATAACTTATTAAGAAGCGTTGATGTAGGTGGCGTTGTTATCACAAACCCTGGTCAGTTTCAGGAAATGTTATCAAAGGGTGACATAAACTACATAAAGATTATTGGAAACAAAAAATTAGTTCGTGTTTTCATTACACCAGATAGCTTAAAGTTAAAAGCGGGGTATTATAAAACAATCATCGGTGATAAAGATGAAAGAAGATTTAAAGCAGTTTCTAAATCAACCGAGCCGCAATTTTATTTTACTGTTAGTAATGTAGAAAGCTTTGAATCGGAATTAAGCAACTTTTATAGTAAAAACCCAGTCATTCGCCCTGTTAGTAAATTGGCAGGTGATGAAGGTGAGGTTTTTAGCCAATTGATAAGCACATTATTACCCATATTATTATTGGGTTTCGTTTTCATTATGATGATGCGTAAAGTTGGACCAGGTGGCGGTGGCGGTGGTGGTGGAATTTTCAACATCGGAAAATCTAAAGCCACGTTGTTTGAAAAAGGCACAAAAGTAAACATCAATTTTGGTGATGTAGCTGGCTTGGATGAAGCAAAAGTGGAAGTGATGGAAATTGTTGACTTCTTAAAAAATCCAAAAAAATATACCGCACTTGGGGGGAAAATTCCAAAAGGGGCATTGTTAGTAGGCCCTCCAGGAACAGGAAAAACATTGTTGGCAAAAGCAGTGGCTGGTGAAGCACAAGTACCTTTCTTCAGTTTAAGTGGAAGTGATTTTGTGGAAATGTTTGTGGGTGTAGGTGCAAGCAGGGTTAGGGATTTATTTAAACAAGCTAGAGAAAAAGCGCCTTGTATAATATTTATTGATGAGATTGATGCAATAGGAAGAGCGAGAGGGAAAAATGTTATGATGAGTAATGATGAAAGAGAGAATACACTAAATCAACTTTTGGTTGAAATGGATGGATTTGGAACCGATCTAGGCATCATCATTCTTGCTGCAACAAACCGCCCTGATGTTTTGGATAGTGCGTTATTAAGACCAGGTCGTTTTGATAGACAAATTAGTATAGACAGACCTGATTTAGTTGGCCGTGAAGCGATTTTTAAAGTGCATCTTAAACCAATTAAAACTTCAGAAAAATTAGACATTCATAAACTTGCTGAACAAACACCAGGTTTTGCTGGTGCTGACATTGCTAATGTTTGTAATGAAGCTGCTTTGATAGCTGCTCGAAAAAATAAAGAATCTGTTGACATGAATGATTTTCAAGATGCTATTGATCGTGTGATAGGTGGACTTGAAAAGAAAAATAAAATCATTTCTCCAGATGAAAAAGAAATCATCGCGTATCATGAAGCTGGACATGCCATTTGTGGCTGGTATTTAGAACATGCATACCCATTATTAAAAGTTACTATTGTTCCAAGAGGAACGGCAGCTTTGGGTTACGCACAATACACACCAAAAGAACAATACTTATACAACACCGACCAATTGATTGATCAAATATGTATGACTTTAGGCGGACGTGCGAGCGAGGAGATTTTCTTTGGAAAGATAAGTACCGGAGCCAGTAACGATTTGCAACAGATTACAAAAATTGCTTACAGTATGGTTACGGTTTATGGGATGAACGATAAAATTGGAAACATCAGTTATTATGATCCTTCTCAAGAAAATTATTTTACAAAGCCTTACAGTGAAGAAACAGGTAAAATGATTGACACTGAAGTGCGTAAATTAATAGATGAAGCTTATACTAAAACTAAAAATCTTTTAATAGAAAAGAAATCAGACGTTGAGAAATTAGCGAAAGAATTGCTTATAAAAGAAGTATTGTTTAAAAGTGATTTGGAAACATTAATTGGGAAGCGTCCTTTTGAAGAAAAGAAAATCTTGGATGTAGTTAGTGAAGAACCCATTGCAGCAACTATAACTCCTGAGGAAAAAACAGAATCTTCAACAGACAATACTACACAATCATAAATATTTTTTGAAATGGACGTTCGTTCTCCAAAAGAAAATATTTTAAAAAAAATAAGACAGGCATTGGTAAACCCAGTGCCTTTACCTTTTCCAGAAAGTGATGGGAATCAACCTTTTTTTCACAAATCTGAAGAAGACTTATCCATTCTATTTGCGCATCAATTCTCTGGTTTACAGGGGAAATTTAAATTTGTAAATAATCAACATGAATTGATTGAACAATTTCAACAACTTTTGCAACATAAAGGATGGGGGAAAATATATTGTAATGAGCCGAAGTTATTGCCATTACTGACTGCTTTAAACATTACACCTTTTGATAGCTTAGCTGATTGTGATGTATCTATTACAAGTTGTAAAAACCTCATTGCCCGTACAGGCAGTATAGTATTGAGTAGTGAACAGGCATTTGGAAGAACATCAAGTGTATATGCGCCAATACACATTTGTATTGCATTTACCAATCAAATTGTTTTTGATTTACAAGATGTTTTCAGTTCTATAAAATCAAATCCAAATAGTCAATTGCCCTCATTAATTACATTTGCTAGTGGCCCTAGCAGAACAGCCGATATAGAAAAAACCTTGGTTACCGGTGTACATGGCCCTAAAGAAGTTTATTGCTTTTTAGTGGAAGAATAATTAACTTGAATTTTAAAATGGAAAATAATAGAAAAGATATTCATAGGCTTTTTGTGTATGGTTCGCTAAGAAGTGGATTTCGTAACCCCGCATATAAATACATTTCAGATTTTTTTGAATTGCAAGGTGATGCATTGGTTCATGGTAAATTTTTTGATAAAGGGCCTTTCCCAGTTGCAGTTCCAACCAATGAAGAAGTTTTTATTCAGGGAGAATTGTATTCCATAAATGACAATAAAGATTTTGAATGGGTTATCGCCCAGCTTGATGATTATGAAGGACTTAATGTAGAAACTAATGAAACACCCAGTTACAGAAGGGACCACGTGGAAGTTCTACTAAACGGTAATAAATTTAATGCTTGGATTTATTGGTATAATGGCAATACGAACGGAATGGAAGAAATCATTACAGGTGATATTTTAAAATATCTTCAGGAAAAAATAAAACAAAAATAAAATTGTCTTTACCTAAAAAAATATATTTTATTTCTGATTTTCATTTGGGCGCACCTAATGAAGCAGATAGTTTGGTTCGCGAAAAAAAAATCATTCAGTTTTTGGATGAAATAAAACAAAATGCACTTCAAATCTTTGTACTCGGTGATTTATTTGATTTTTGGTTTGAATACAAAAAAGTAGTTCCAAAAGGATTTGTACGTATACTTGGAAAGCTAGCTGAATTAACAGACATGGGTATTCCTATTTATTTTTTTGTAGGCAATCACGACATGTGGATGAAAGATTATTTTCAAAAAGAATTGAACATCCCTGTATTCTTCGAACCTAAAGCTTTTGACTTATTGGGTAAGCAGTTTCTAATCGGGCATGGCGATGGATTAGGGCCAGGCGATTACGGATATAAGTTTATCAAGAAAATATTTCGAAGCAAAATTTCTCAATTTCTATTTGGCATTTTACCCCCAGTTGTTGGCATTGGATTGGCCAATTATTTTAGTAGAAAAAGCAGGGTAAAAACAGGGAATAACGATGAAATATTTGAAGGAGAAGACAAAGAATGGTTGGTAATTTTTTGCAAAGAAACTCTAAAAAAACATCCATACCACTACTTCGTATTTGGCCACCGTCATCTCCCATTGGATATAAAATTGAATGATGAAAGTAGGTACATTAATTTAGGCGATTGGATTACATACTTTACCTACGCTGAGTTTGATGGCAATACACTTGAATTAAAATACTATAAAAAATAAACAGGTGGCAAGATTTTTAACACCATTCATTATACTCATTCTCTTTTTTTGTAATCAAGGGTTTGCGCAGATTTTACAAAATGATAGCGCAGTAAACAAACAATTCTTTAAACTTGAAGAATCGATAAAAGGAGATTTTGCTGTATTTAATGTAGACGCTATCGGCAATATTTATGTGATAACGCCATCAGATCAATTAAAAAAAATAAAGCCTGATGGCACTTTGGCTGCAGTTTATAATGATGTAAAGCGGTATGGCAAATTGAATTCAATTGATGTGCATAATCCACTGAAAATATTGATTTATTACAAAAACTATACTGCCATTGTAATGCTTGACAAGTTACTTAGTTTTCGTAATCAAATCGAACTAAAACCGCTACAATATATTGATGTAAATACTGCTGCAACCACTTACGATAATAACATTTGGATCTATGATGAACAGAATTTTAAAATTAAAAAATTAGATGACAAAGGCTTGTTATTGCTAGAATTCGCCGATCTTAGAACACTATTTGATATTGCACCTTCCGCAGAAAAATTAATAGACGAAGACAATCATTTGTATTTAATCGATAAAGAACAAGGTGTGTTTATTTTTGATTATTATGGCGCATTTAATCGCCTCATCCCAATTAATAATTTAAGCGACATTACTATTGAAAAAAATTACTTAGTTGGATTTAGAGATACAATTATGGAGGTAGTTCAATTAAAGAATTTAACCTCGAAAAAATACGCACTTCCAGTTTTAAATGAAAAAATAAAATCATTGAAATTTATCAACAACAAACTTTATATTTTAACCCAAACTGGCTTAAATATTTATCGTTTAGAATAACTAATTTTATTTTATGGAATTTTTAGACAATATGGTTTTTGAAAACAGTGTTCGAAGTTTACTTACGGTATTGCTCATCATATCAACAGGGTTGATTTGTAAAAAATGGCTTTCCAGAAATATTGCTTCAATTATGTTTGTGATAATCAAACAGAAATGGATATCTGTAGAGAAAAATATTTTTGTAGACCTTGTATTTAAACCGCTTGGTAGCTTTTTAAGTGTTTTTATTTCAATTATGGCTTTGATGTATTTGAAATTTCCAGAAGCGATAAAATTCAACATAAACAGTTATTCTTTTCATGAAGTTTTAATCAAACTTTCAAAAAGCATCATTATTATTTATTTTATAATTTTTTTAAGAAGTTTTATAAATTTCATTTCTTTTGTATTGGATGTAAAAGCCAAACAAAACAATGAAAAAAGTGATGATCAATTAATTGTATTTTTCCGGGATTTTGCGAAAGCAGTTGTATCTATATTTGGCGTTTTAATGATCTTGAAATTTGGATTCAAGGTTGATGTTGGAGCTGTATTAACGGGATTAAGTATTATTGGAGCTGCTTTGGCGTTAGCTGCAAAAGAAAGCATTGAAAATTTGATTGCATCATTTATTATCTTTTTTGACAAGCCTTTTTTTATTGGAGATTTTGTGAAGGT